>NZ_JAKGAY010000002.1:0-242828 GCF_021532545.1 Halomonas sp. Cn5-12 | reverse complement strand
TGCTGTTCAGCTAACGGTTCCCGCTATCAGGGTCCGTAGGGGACTTTCACCCCCAAGTCATCCGGCCAACCACCACGGCGGACCGGATAGCGCCTAATTGGCGCTGCGCGCCATGCCTGGCGCACCATAAAAAAACCCGCCGGCGGCGGGTGGTGTGTTGCTTGTTGGCTAGTGCCAGATCGTGAGCTCTGCGGTGGCTCGGTAGAGCGCAGTGTCGGTTTCGTAATCCTGCAGTTGGGTTAACTCGCCGGGGTCCAGCGGGTCTAACGCGTCAATCCCAGCTTCCAGCAGTTGATCCGCTTCAAGCTGTGAATGAGCGTAGGCGTCTAGCTGAACGCTTGCCCTCGTAGCGCCCATGCCCGCTATGGTGTCGTCGCTGTTGCGGCTGGGCAGCGAGTGAACCAAGTACGGCACTGCCGTGCCTTTGGGTGCCACCAGCGCAAACACACGCCCTTCTGCCAATGCTTCGATGGCTTGGTAAATCGCTACCTGAATCATTTCGTCAGCACCTTATCGAGCGCCTGGGTGATCTTCTCAATGGCCGCGTCACCCGCCTGCTGTTCAACGGCATCGAAGGCTGGCCGGATAAACGGCGCTGGTGGAAGTTTGGAAGTGCCTAGCTCTACAAACTTCCAGTAGAAGGCGTTACTCGGGTCGCTGGCTTTTCCCCGCTCTCGAACGCGAACTCCTGCCGTTGCCCGGCTGTTCTCCGAGACTTTGGCGGTCACGGCCACGATGTTCTTCGCCAGCTTGCCGCTGCGTTTTGGAGCGCGGCGGCGGGCTTCGTCACGCACTACCCCAGCGCCTGCCCTAGCCCCTTGGCGTCGCACGCGGTCGTTTTCAGCCCGCGTGAGTTGCTTTAAGTCTTCTTCCAGGCTGGCAAGCCCTGAGAAGTCGAGATGGCTGTGAATCACTGTTTCACCCCTTGCGTGCACATGCACAGCAGTTGGCGGCGCTTGGGATCGGGTAGCGGCGTCACGATGGTGTAGATCTCGGCACCACGCACCAGGCGCATACCGCTTTGCACATCGGGGCGGTACCGCATGAGGATTTCAGCGGTCACTTCCGCTTGCTCAGCACTGGCAGAGAGAAAGGCTTTACCGCTAACACCGCGCACTTCGCACCAGACGGTGCCGACCTCAAACCAATCCTTGCGGGTACCGCCGATAGCATCTTTCACATCGCCATAACCTTGCAGGGTTAGACGATCTCTTAGGCGTCCGGCTCTCATACGGGCTGCACCACATACGTATCCAGCAAGCCGTCCAGGAAGTCATGCTTGGCGGTGATGGTTCCAGCGACAGCGCGCTCTCGATGTTCGTAAAGGGAGGCAGCGGTGGCGAGTATCCACTGGCGAATAGGCGCCGGTACCGCTTCCGGCTCAGTGCCATAGCCCGCCTTGTAAACCACCGTTACCACGCCTTCAAAGCAGTCTACGGGCTCGACTACCGGCGACTCCCCCAGCTGCGCCGCCCACTCAGTAGCGGGCAGTTCGCCGCGGTTATCGCTGACGCTGACCACTTCCAGCGCAGGCCAGCGGCGAAGCTCTACCGCCCCGCCGTGTGGGTTGCCCCGTTGCTGCCAAGTTTGGGTAATCAGCGCTCGCCCTGTCAGCTGCTCGGCTTCCTGGCGGGCGGCCATGATGAGCCGCGACACCATGTCGTCATGCTCATCATGTTCGATCACCGCCTGCACTTTAGCCTCTGCCACACTGACCGGCTCGACCGATGGCGGCGCAACCAGTGTGGAGCGCATCATTCGATCACCGCTTCTTCATTGGCCCCACCGTTGCGCGCCTTCCGGGCGGCGGCGATGGCTTTATGGTTAATGTCGCCTGCCTTGCGAGCCACCAGCGCTTCCACCTCGGCACCCGGTAGCTTGGGAGTATCGCCGGGGCGGTAGTCGATGCCGCCAATGGTTTCATCCCGAAGGATGAGCACCGTCAGCTCTGGCAACGGCTGCTCGGGTTCATCATCGGCAGGCGGCGGTGGTTCGGGCGTTGTTGCGGCGGTACCGGCATCGGCCGCTGCTGCGGGGCTGGCTTCGGGGGTGGTTGGCTCGGTGGCGGCCCCTTCATCTGTGGTTGCGTCAGCATGTTGGGTGGCCTCCTCTTGGGTGGTTTTCTTGGTCGCCATGGTTAGCTCCTGTGTTCCAGCAAGTAGATAGACTCAGCGGGGCGCATGGCCCCGCCAAGGGTTTAGGATGCCGCGCACTGGAAGTGCTTCACGGCACCGCCAACATCCATCAAACGACCACCTGAACGCATAAAGGCGAGGAAACCTACCTGGCCTTTTTCGGTGTATTTGGAGTCGGTCATGCGGAACAGCTGCAGCTGCATCACGTCACGGATGATGTATTTTCTGGTATCACCAAACAGCAGCGGCTTGTTACCGGCCCCCAGCTTCGGCATGTGCTGGTTAATGGCATAGCCATAACCCGCAAGCGTATCCGGCTCTTTGGTGGCCACACCGGGCACCCAGATCGGTCGGCCATCTGCGTCTTTCAGCTTTTTGAGATCCCGCAGCGTGTGGTCGTGGAACATCCAGCGGCAGGTCGCCATGCGATACGCCGGGTCTACGCTGTGCTCGGTATCCACCAAGTCGTCGTAGGTGATGGCAGACACCTGCCCAGTCGGGGCGATCTTGCCGCTTTGCGAGCCGGTCAGAATGCCGTGAGGCTGGCCTACCCCGGTACCCACGGTAAACATACGGTTGGTGATGCGACCCAGGCGCTGGTTCAGCAGCTCTCGAATGTAGGCCTCGATGTCGATCTCGCTGTCTTGCAGCAGCTCGAACGGAATGGCGATGGACTTGGAGCTGAACTTGTAGGTGGTATGCGGCAGCGTGCCGAAGCTGGTTTCTCCCGTGCCCACCTGCTGGTTCTCACCAACGATTTCACCTTCTTCCGTGGTGGCATCGGTGGTTGGCCAGTTGATCGCGACACCGCTGGCAGTCTGGATGACATTCGACACTTCACGCATACCGCCAAAAGCTTTAAGCGCCTGCAGCAGCTCCCCGCTGAACTGGTCCGGCGCTAGGTAACCCCCTTCGCTGCCGGTACCGGTGCTCATGGCGTTCTGCATCATCTGCTGGCGAAGCTGGTGAACGTGCTGGCGTTCCTCTGCGTCCAGCCCATCCACACCGTTACGCATCCAGTTACGGAAGATCTTCTGCTCTTTCTGTTTCAGGTGACTGGCTTCATCGGTAGAGATGCCGTCGCGGTTGGCGCGATCTTCAATACGGTGCGTCTCTTCGGCTTCACGATCCATTAGGGTTTCGTGGCGCTTGATCTCGGCATCGTAGTTGTCGATGTTGCCAACCAGATTGTCGTACTCTTTTTGCTGAGCATCGCCCCACTGGTCACCGGGGTGTTTGTCCAGCAGCTCTCGGCAGGCCTTGGCGGCTTTGGTGCGCTGCTCCCGCAGTTCTTGAATGCTCTTGGGCATGGTGTTTCTCCTAGGCGTAAAAAAACCGCCCGTAGGCGGCTGGTGAATTGGCTAGCGGGAGCCCGCTATTGCCGTTCTAACAGTGCCAGGCGGCGTTCCGCCTGCTCACGGTTGTAGTGATCTTCCACCACTGGCGGCTTGGTCAGCGCGGCCGGTGCGTTGGCGTAGGCCGCTAAGTTCCAGGCGGCGCGATTGGTTTTGCGGTCGGTGTCTGTGATGGTGTCTACAAAGCCGTTCTCTTTGGCTTCCTCAGCGGTGAACCACGTTTCCGCTTCCATCCAGGCGGCTAGCTGCTCTCGGCTTGCTCCGGTGCGCTTTTCGTAATCTGCCAGAATGCTGTCATCCACCTTGGCGAGCAGGTCGATTTGCTTTTGGTGATCTCGCTTGTTGCCCATGGTGAGCGTCCACGCTTCGTGGATCATGAAGAAGCCACCGGGGGTGATCTCCACTTCATCGCAGGCACCGGCGACGTAGGTGGCAGCGGATGCCGCCAAGCCTTCGATATGGCAAACGGTTTTGGCTTTCACCTGGGCCAGCGCGGTGGCCATGGCGCGGCCTTCAAACACATCACCACCGGGGCAGTTCATGCGAAGGTGAATAGTGGCAACATCCAACCCGCGTAGCTCTTGCACGAACTGGGCAGCGCTCACGCCGTACCAATCGCCAATGGCGTCATACAGGTAGATCTCGGCTTCATCGCCTTCCACGGCCACCTTGAAGTCACGCGGGCGGTTAACATTGTCCAGGAAAAGCTGGAGCAGCTTAGGCATCGGCATTGGTTTGCCCCTCGGGTTTGTAGAGCTTTTCACCACCATCGATAGGTGGCAGGTTTTCTTTCGCCCGCACTTCGTTCGGGGTCATAAAGCCTGGATTTTGTGTGCCACCCAGCGCAGCCTTGTAGTATTCAGAGCGCGTCTTGGCATCACCACGTAACAGCGCTGAGACGTTGAACTCAGCGAAGTAGCGACGATCTCGGAACAGCTTCCGATTGAGCTCTTGCACGCAACGGGTTAAATGCGGCTGCAGTCCGTAAACGATGAAGCCCAAGCCCATCTGTTCCAGCCCACTACCCCAGCTTGTGGACTTCTCGTTGGCGTTGATCATCCAGCCAGGCAGGCCGAACGCCCGAGCAATGTCGGTTACTTGGAACTGGCGAGCTTCCATCAGCTGCGCATCTTCTGAACTCATGGTGATCTGGTGCACCTGTGCACCGCCCACCAGCATGCCCGGCAAGTGCGCGTTGGCGGTGCCGGTGTGGCGCTTCAGCCAGTTGTCGCGGATGCGGTCGATCTGCTCCTGCGTGGGCGTTTTGTCCATGGTGATGACGTGATCCGGGCGCGCTCCGTTGGAGAAGAACCGGGCGCTGTACTCCTCTGCTGCCAGCGCTAGGCCAATGCCCTGCTTGGCAGCAAGCCCAATCACAGAGGGGCTATAAACACCGTTGAACCCAACGTTAGGTAAGTGGAGAACATCGTCTTGATCCAGCCCTTTGTAGCCCGGTCCTGCTGACGACGTAGTATCCAACTGGGTGTGGTAGCGCAGCCGTCCATCCTTCTTCTCGATGATGGTCTGGTTGCGGGCTAGCGGCTCAATCTCTACCACTTCACCAAGACGATTTCGCCTGAACCAACCCAGGCCGTCGCCACGCAGAAGCATCGAAGCCATGATGTATTCCCACATTGAGGCAGCGGTGTAACCTGGGCTGGCTTCTTGGTTCAGAATCCACCAGATATCGTGATCAACGCGGCGCTTGCCCGTGGCAGTGCGTTCATAGATGTGCACCGGCATGGTGCCCACCGCCCCCGCCAAGATGCGCACGCTGGCATAAACCGCCGTCACGCGCATCGCGGTTTCCGGCGTCACCACCGGGCCTGCAAAGCTGGGGTTGACCTGAAACAGCTCCATCATGCCGTTGTAGTCGGAACTACTGACGGTGGGCTCTCCCTCTGTCGCGTTGTTAAGCGGCGGCGTGACGGTTGGCTCTTCGCGCACCGCAGGCCCGGCATTGTTGCCTGTTAGTCGGTTCAGTAAGTTGCGCACGGCATCTCCAGTCACAGCAGAATAAAGTCAGGGTCGCCATCGTCGTCTTCGATCTCACCGAGCGTCAGCGACGTGGCCATCACTGCCGCCACGATGCCATCCACGCGGCCCGTGGATTTGCGTTTATCCACCTTGCGATTGCCCGCCGGGTCTTCCTGGTACACCGCGTTAGCGGCGCACCAGGTCAGCACGGGGTGGCCGGTGTGGCGCATTTCCACGTTCACCAGGCGGCGCTCGAACTCATCCACGGCGGGTGCCATGGTCTGAAAGCCCTGGCCGCAGCTGACCAGGGGCGGCAGCGTGACGCCTTCGTCGTCGATCAGCGCGGTCAGGTCTTCGATTCGCCAGCGGTCGTAACCGATGCCCTGCAGGTCGTACATCGCGGCGATCTCCGAGAGCTGATGCAGCACGTGGCGTTTGTTGATCGCCTTGCCTGGGGTGGTCAGCAGGTGGCCGCGTTCCTTCCAGAGCGTGTAGGGCACGCGGTCCTTCTCCGCTTTACGTGCCAAGCCCTCTTCGGGCAGCCAGAAGTAAGGGATCATTCGCCACACGGGGTCATCCGGTACCGGCTCGAACATCAGCACCAAGGCGGTTAAATCCTGGGTACTGGAGAGATCCAGCCCCGCGTAGCAGCGGCGGCCTAGCAGGCTATCCAGATCGAACGCTTTGTCTTGCGTGGCTAACCAGGCATCCCGGCTGATCGCGGGGTTATCGGCCTGCACCCACATGCAGAAGTTGAGGCGCTTAACGGTGGCCTCTTTGCTGGGCATACCGCGTGCTTGGGTCACCTGCTCACGCAGGTACTTCAAGCCGGGGATGCCATACGCCAACGATGGGTTGGCCTTGTACCAGCACTCTTCGCTTTCAAACGGGTCGTCGGTTTCATCCAGGCAACAGACGAAACCAAAGAACGAATCGTCTTCCAGCGCACCACTGGCGACCTTCACCGCGTAGTCGTGGTAGTCCCAGCACACCGATAGCCGATCAGTGCCAGAGTTGGTGATCATGAATATCAACGCTTGCTCGCGGCTCTTGGTACCGGCCCGCATCATCTCTACGACCAGCGGCGTCTTGTGCTCGTGAATCTCGTCGAGCAGCGCGACGTGGGGCCGGGGGCCTGATTGGCCATCGTCCGCCGCCACCGTGCGAAAGAAGCTGCTCGTTTTGTGAAAGGCGAGGTTGTACTCCTTGCCGGTCGCGCCCGATTTGACGATGCGCGTGGCGAGCAGCGGCGACTGATCGACCATCGCCACCGCGTCGCGAAACAGGATTTGCGCTTGGTCCTTTTTGGTCGCGGCGGCGTAGACCTCGGCGCGCTCTTCGCCGTCGGCCACCAGGCCGTAGAGGCCGACGCCCGCCGCCAAGGGCGACTTGCCGGAGCCCTTGGCGGTCTCGACGTAGGCAACGCGGAAACGCCGCCAGCCATCCTCAGCTTTCCAGCCGTAGAGGCAACCGACGATAAACGCCTGCCACGGCAGCAGGTGAAACGGCTCACCCTCGAATCGGCCACCGTTGAGGCGCAACACTTCTTCGAAAAAGCCGATGGCGTGGTTGGCGGCGTCCAGGTCCCAGTACAGGCCACGTGCCTCGCCCTCTTCCAGGTCACGCAGGTGGCGGGCGCAGGCGTCGCGGACTTGGGGCCCCGCCACCAGCTCGCCGCTGGTTACCGCATGAGCATAAGCCGTCGCCCGGTCGTCACAGACCGTACTTTGCGGCGGTTTCTTTTTGCTCATTGGGGAACAGCTCTCCTTGTCCTACGTTGCCGGTGCCCAACTTGGCCCGTGCGCTGGGGTTCAGGCCGAAGCTATCGCCCGCTTTGCGCATGCGTTCTTCAGCGCGGTTGGCTAGCTGCATCCAGGCGCTCATCTGCTTGTAACCGCTGGGGGTTACTTCCACCATGCCCTTGTCTTCCAGCGAAGCGATCTTCTCGCGAGCCGCCTTCCAATCACCCCAGGCCTGGCAGTAAACGGCCAGCTCAGCGCGGTCCACCTTGGTGATCAGCCCAAGAATTTCCAGGTCTTTCACGATACGGCGCCACTCGGCCTTGGCGTCTTTGGTCAAAAACGCTGGGCACGGCGGCGCTTCCACTTTCAACTGGGGCGCGTTGCCGGTGTCGTGCAATTCGCGCGCGCCTTTCTTGCTCGGGTTGCCGCGCAGTAGATGGACGTTCCCCGGCAACGGGCGGCGTCCGGAGTTCTTATTGCCAGCCATGGGAACCTCCAGAATGTGAAATTGATCGGCACAAAACCGATGAAATGCTAGGCTTTGGATACCCCCACACCGAGATACCCCCCTCCCATTTTTCCCGCTTGCACAAGAAAAGAGGGCGGATCGGTCTAGAGCCGAAAAGCCCTGAACTTTTGACTCCCCCCTGCCCAAAAATGAGAAAAACTCTCATTTAAAGCAAAAATAGGCAAAAATGCGGCTTTAAGCCCAGTGATGATGCGGGTCGGCGGGCATCCCGTCGGCATCACAGCCAGGCAACGCGCCGCCCTTCTCTAATCGCTGCTTGTCGATGTCGTGGCACGGCTTGCAAAGGCTCTGCCAGTTCGACCGTCGCCAGAACAGCTTCAGGTCGCCTTTATGTGGCTTGATGTGGTCAACAACCGTGGCCGCCGTTACCCTTCCCCGGCGCTGGCAGAACACGCACAGCGGGTTAGCCCGCAGGTACTCCGCCCGTGCCTTCTGCCACTTGTACCCGTAGCCACGTTGAGCCGATGAACCACGGCGCTGATCGTAGTTGCTCATTGCTCCCCCGCAGACCCAGGCTTGAGCAACAGCTGATACACCGACTCACGATCCGCATTCGCCCGCCTGCGCAGTGACTCATAGTCGGCCAGCAACTGGAGAAGATCGCGGTTGTGCGACACGCGCCGCTGAGGCTCACTCAGTGGCGTCAGCAGGTGCGGGGGCACTTCCGGTGCCGCCACCACGGGAACCGTCATCGTCGGTGGCGAGCTCGCGCACCCAGTCGCTAACAGCAGCAGGCAGAGGCTGCCCAGCCCAATCGCTAGTCGTCGCATCGTCTCTCTCCAGTTGCCGCGCCGTGTTGCGCATCATGTCTACTAGCTCAGCGTCACGCTGCAGCTGCTCATCTCTTGCCGAGAGCACCGCGCTCAGCGTGTCGATCTGCTCACGCTGCCAGCGCTGGTGCTCCTGCAGGATCTCCACCTGATCGTGGGCTCGAGCCAACCGGCTCTCCGTCACCGAGAGCTGCAGCGCATACTCACGCGCCTGCATGCCCGCATACACCGTGATGCCCAACAGCCCCGCAATCATCCAGCCTGATAAGTTGCCCATGATGCGCTTGATCATTTCAGCCACCTGCCAATCAGCTTTTCGTAGAGTTCATCTGCACGCGTGCCAAACCACTCCGTGCCTTTGAACGCGATGAAGGCACCGATCGATGCCGCCAACCCACCCGGTAGCCCCAGGTAGTGCAGCACCGGGAACAGCCCGAACGTCAGACAACCGCACAAGATGGCCTCCAACCACGACTGCCGCGCCTTGTTGCCCGCGTGCAGGCCACGAATCAGCGCCACGACGAACGCCAAACCACCGGCATAGATCTGCGGCCAAACCAGCGCGATATAGGTCAGCAACTGCTGCCAAAGGTTAGGGTCACGTCCCGGCATGAGAGAGCTCTTTGTCGAATGAATGTCACGCCGCCCGCGCCGCGTCCGCGATCACGCCCGCTACTGCATCCACCAGCGCGTTGTACTGCAGCTTGAACTGATACAGGTCGTTCGCGTTAGAAAGGAAAAACAACTCAAAGATGATGCCGCCGCCATCGCTCACGAACGCCAACCGCTCGTGATAACCGGCGTTCTCAGGCTTAGCGCCCCGGTTAGGAATGCCCAGCAAGTCAGCCGTCACACGGCACAGCTCAGCCCCTAGCGGCTTGTTATGAGCACGGGATAACGTTTCAACACCGGTAGCACCAGGGCCGCCGCCATTGGTATGAAACTCAATAGCAATCTCAAACTGCTTAGCGATACGCACTGCCTCGCCTAACGGCAGGTTCTCCCCCGGCTCACCATCCAGCGCATGCTGAATGCCCAAGCACCTCAGCCGCACGCTAACGTCATCGCGGAACAACTGAACGATATCCGCTTCCTTGTAGCCATTCGCCACGATGCCCGGCACCGTGTTGCTATGCCCAGCCGATATCATTACCGACCGGCGCTGGGGCGGCCGCTGCGGCACCGCTTTGACGTGATCGATCCACCGCATGGCCATGGCCACCTCCTCAAATAAAAATGCCCCGCACAGCCGAAGCCATGCGAGGCACCGCCCACCACGGCGGGAGCACTGGTTGTCTAGCGCCCAACAAAAAGCCCCAGCGGGTAAGCTGGGGCTTCGTGGTGCAGGCGCATCTACTAGACAGTAGCTGAATGGTGGGCCTTGACTGCGGTGGCATCAAGCCGTTTTTAATGCCAAACGAAAAAACCAATTGCAGCGTTAGTCATGGTTAGTCAAGCATCGAAACACTTGACGATTAACCGTTCTTTTTCTGCTTACTGCGGCTCCGAAGCTGCTCTCTGACCTCGATGTGCAGCTTGTGCAGACGGTCATAGTACGTGCGCTCAGCCAGCCCCAAGCGCGCCGCTTTCGCATCGTTGTAGCCGTTCCACAGGTAATGCTCGTGGGCCAGCACCTGAAGCTCATCGCTCAGCCCGTTAACCGCCTGCTGCACTTCCCAGGCTGCCTCATCCATATCACCAAGGCCCATCAAATCCTTCGAGCCCTTGGGCCCACCCGACGGCATCACGCCGCCAAACTCCGCCAAGCGTCCCAGAGGTGAGCATTGACGCATTCCCTGCCCTCTCAGCTGATCGGCCCAATGCTGCAGTAACTGGTCGATTTCCTTGATCATAACGGCCTCTGTCTGACTGTCTGATTCACTGTCTGAATGTCTGTCTGATTAAATTTATTATAGTAATTAATAAGTTATTTAATCTTTCAGACATTCAGACAGAAATAATAAGGGGTTAGTCATGTGCGCACGCGCGCGCATGGGCTACTTGGAAAAAGTCTGTCGGACTGTCGGAAACCGCATCACAGCGGGATTCTTGCGTCTGAAAGTCTGTCTGAATGTCTGTCTGATTGTCTGATTCATACTCAAGAGTCCTCGTGTTTGACTTCCACGCGGAAACGGAACGCCCGCGCCTGCTCGGCCGCAAAGTCAGGCCAGCCCTTTTTACCGATCTTATCCGCGTATTCTGGCGGCACGAACAGCCGTGTTGTCTTAAAGTCACCGCTGCTGGCCGGGTAACGAATATCCCGCCGGTCCCTCAGCATGTCTCGGGCCACCTCATCACAGAACCAACGCTGTTTCGTCTTGAACTCATTGGTGTTTTCGCACCATCGCAGAAACGCCTTCCAGAGATCCGGTACCGCCACCACCCCATAAGGCAAATCGGGGATATCCCCATTGCGCCACTCATGGATGAAGAACCGCGCAGGCGACAGGCTAGAATCGATCAACCGCTGCTTCGCCTCTGACAACGGCGGCTTGGTATGCGGCTTGAAGTCATCAAGCGGCAGGTTCAGCAGGTAATGGTAAAACGCCTCGACGCCGCCCTGGTCGATTTCATCGGCCAGCTTCTCGAAGTAATCCGGCGGCGGCACATCCTCCACGTGCAGCACGAAGTAACGCCGATCCCCCAGGTCAAGCTCCAGGGGCACCGTTGAGTTGGAAAGGAACACGAAGTTCACATGGTTACGCTCACTGCGCAACGGCATGTTCTTCTCATTGATCTGGAGTTCATCACCGGTGACCACATGCTTGAGAACGCCCTTGTAATGCGCCTTCTCAGCACGGCTGACGACCTCCTCAGCCAACGCGAACAACCGCCGCGACTGCCAGCCCGTAAACTGGCTTTCCAACTGCGCCTGGCCGATGGTCACACCGTATTCGCCATAGATGCGCTTCAAGATGCCTTCAAACAACAGCGACTTACCCGTGCCTTCGGCACCATGCACTAGAACAGCACTGGCCATCTTGGTACCGGGCTGCTGCAGCGGCAACGCCATCCACCGTAACAGCCACCAATACTCCTCTTCCCGTTGGCCGCACAACCGAAACACATGCCCGCGTATTCGCTCGCAGCCATCGGCACCCCGTTTGTCTGGCGTCATCTTGAAGCCGTCATACAGGTTCACGTTCAAGCGCGGGTCCACTTCCTCAGTGGGGTCAAACACCACATCCTCGGCAATCATGCGCCACGGGTGGTCCTGCCACTCTTTGAACGTCTCACGACCCACCGCCTCACGAACATGCGGCACGCGAATCAGCTTGCCGCGCATGCCATCCCAGATTAAATCCGTGCCGTAAATCAGCCGGAAGTGACGCAGCATGTCATCTTTGCGGATGCGAACGCCGTAAGGGTTCTCCTCCTGCCCCTCCGGCGGGTGTGTGAGCGCGCTATCCTGCCCTTGACCTTGTTCACTGGTACCGCACTCCAGAGAGGGGGCGATGGGGAGAGGCTGGCTGTTGTCGTTCGCCGCCTCCAAGGCAGCATAAAGCTGCTGCCTTACCGCATCCAATCCTTGGGCAACGTGTAGATCATTCCAATCAGCCATTAAGCGGCCTCCCCGTTCAGCTGAGGAAACACCGCCACGGCGTGCATGGCTTGCGCTATCTCC
Organism: Halomonas sp. Cn5-12; assembly: GCF_021532545.1. NCBI lineage: Bacteria > Pseudomonadati > Pseudomonadota > Gammaproteobacteria > Oceanospirillales > Halomonadaceae > Halomonas > Halomonas sp. Cn5-12. Next base: position 230,695 of record NZ_JAKGAY010000002.1, on the reverse strand, counting down.
TCGGCCTTCTTACGGCCAGGGTTATCCTTCACCTGCGGGTCATCATCCCCGCAAATCACCAAGCGCGCCTGCTGATACAGTTGGCCCAATAACGGCACAACCCTCTGCAGGTTGCCCGCATCCATCGCCACCGCCACCGGCCAACCCGTCGCCATGTGAATAGTGGCCGCTGTGGCATAACCTTCGGCCACCGCCACCGTGGGCGCTTCGCTGGCATCGCCAATGCGGTGCCACGTACCCGCCTTACGGCCATACTTCGGAAACAGCTTGGTACCGTTGGGCCGAATCACCTGAATCGACACCACCGTGCCGTTCACATCCCGAAGCGGCACCACTACATCGCCCTGCTGAATGCGCATGAAAGAGATATGGTCAGGGCGCGGCTGGGGCAGCTCCTCAAAGAAACGTTTCACCTCCATGCCCGGCCACACGTCCGCCCGTTGCGCCTGGTCATCAATGCTGATCACCACCGAGCAACGCGGAAACCACACGCCAAACGCCCCCACTTGCTTGGCGTCCAGGTAGGCAGATTGCCCATCACGCACGCAGTGCTTTTTGATGAAGTGGCGGCACGCCATCGCCACCGTAGTACGCATTGCCTCACGGCGCTGTTCATCGGCCTCGATCTCGGCTTGGCGTACTTTACGTCGGGCATCCTGCTCGGCCTTCATGCGCTTACGATCATCAGCGCTCAGCTCTTGCCGTTCCCGCTTCCATCCATACTGCTGGGCATGATGGATGATGGTACCCATGCGGTTACTACCCACCTGCAAGCTACGCCACACGCTTTGTGCGTCCTTAGCGTTATAGCTGGCACCGCCTTGGCTCCATTCATCCCAGGCAAAAAAGCCATCATCGCCGTACTCGGTTTTGACGGCATTGCCGATGTTCACCCACGTTTCACGGTCATCGGCGGGGATATGAGTCAACGCCAAGCGCAGCTCATCTAAGGTCAATAGATCATGCTGCATGATGCACCTCCTCTACAGCATGACCTTCGAAGGGTGGGCGCTCATTTTGCTCTTGCAGTAGACTTAGGGGTGCGAACCAAAACCCACCACCAGAAACAAGGAGCGCCCATGAAAACCATGTGTGGCGGCAACCTCGATCATCCAAAAGATCCAGATCGCGAATACATACCCAACCAAGCGCCAAGAAACCCCCGGCCAAAGCCAAAGTAGCTCTAAAGCTCATGAAAATGCCTGAGGAGGCAATATGGAAATCGAAACAAGCAACACACGAAACCGTGATGACATGGAGTGGGAACTTAGATTCGCCATTTGCCTTCTCAGCCGATACCGCAATTTGGCACGCAATGCGGATCTTGCACTGACACTGGTGACACTGATCGGCTTGAGCAGCGCGGCTGGATCTATCTCTAACAGCAACGCTTTGCTCGCTAGTTTTGCTGGGGTGCTGCTGACGCTCACAAGCATCTTGCAAATCGTCTATAAGCCCGCCGAGGCTAAGGTGCATGCTGCAGTCAGCCGCAAAATGTACACCGATCTCTGGAGCGAGACGCATAAGCTCTCTGATGAGGCCTTCGACAGTCGCCTGATCAAGTTGCATGGCGAGGATATTGGTGTTGTTGAAGGGCTGCGTCTTGTCGCTGAAATTGATGCGGCCCGACAACTGAACCTGGAAGATAAAGAACTCGTTGAACAGCTCACTTTCTGGAATAAATTTCTGCGGTTCTGTAGCTAACCAATCACCCCCGGAGCGTTCGTGAAAAGGAATAATACAAAAGCTAGGCGCTACATCATTCAAGCGAAGCTGTTGAAAAAGAAGGCCGCAGCGAGCTTGGGTCACCCTAAATCCCCGATGACTAGAAGACAGGTTCCCCGCAACGGAAGACCTGGTCCCAAGAAATAGCATTGATAAATCCATCACCGCGCCTCCAGCTCAGACTGACACCCAACACAAAACTGAACCCCCGGCACCGCATGACGGCGCGCTGCCGGGATCGGCTCGTGGCATTCCTTACACACCGCACGGCTAGCCACGGCACTGGACTGTTGCCTCTGGGCATTGACCGCCTGCTCAGTACGCCATTCAATGTAGTCGTTAGCGATATCGGCCTTATCCACGGCTCACCTCCCCATCAAACTGCTGAGCACATACCAGCAACGCCTGCAGCGCACCGATCAGCTGGCCCTTTAGCTTTTTCAACTCCGAGACTTCACCGGCGGTATACACACCATCTTTCCGGTGCTCGCTAATACGGCTCAACAGATCCGAGACACGGCTAGACAACTCAGCCACCGACTCCATCAACTGCTGTTCACTGCTATCAGTCGTCGCCTCCTGGTACTCAAACCAATGTGCCCCCGGCACCAAAGCCAGCAGCGAATCCAGAATGCGCGGGTCACGGGTCGCTTCTAGCACGTGCTCCAGGTCGTCGATGGTCAGCTTGTGGGCATCGGCGTTGGGGTTTAAGCGATGCTGCAGCGTGGTGGCAGGCAGCCCGTACACGGCCGCAATGGCCTTGCCGCCGCCGGGGTAGTCACGCGCTGCGTGATAAAGGGATAAATTGAGGGGCAGGATTTCGCGCTCAGCGCGCTCCTTTGATGTGGGCCAGCGTTTAGACATGGCATTACTCCCGATTCTATGCCATGCGCAACAGCTCCCCAGTGGTGTATGATAGGAACTGTTGCGCAGGCGGCTTTATTGGTTTGCTCTCTTGCGTAACAAAAAGTCCAATGAGGGATCAGTCTGTGGTGGGCAGACCCTCTTTGGCATCCGCTGGGGGCCTGCCTTATGGCAGGTTTCCCAGCACCTCTAAGCACTAACTAAGCTGCTTTGCTATCTAGCTCTTCAGCGGTCACGCCGTAGTGCATCAAAACCTCTGTGAGAGATACTTCCCCCCCGCTTTCGCGGGCCAGCGCTCGCATGAATTTCAAGGAAGCCCCTCTGCTGCCGCCGATAACATGAGCGCGCAGATATTTCGTGGATGTGCCTACGCGCTCGGCATAATGCTCAAGGCTTTTCTCATCTTGGCTTTTCAGATATTCACGAAGTCTCATGGCTTATCTCCGATGATCCATTTCAACAAGAATGACACCTCTGAGATATTAAATCAACACCCTTATGGTTATCGCAACCTTGGTGGTTATGTTGAAGAATAACCATATGAATATACACAAACTTCGCCTCGAGCTACTCCATCGAGTCATGGAGCAGCGAAACATGAACTTGCAGAAGCTTGCTGATGCCCTTGACCGCCACCCGAGCCAGTGCAGCAGCTTTGCAGGCAAGAATCCGACCAAAAACATCGGAGAGAAGCTCGCGCGCCACATAGAGCAACGACTGAACCTACCCGACAATTACTTGGATGATATCCGGAACGCGGTTTACGGGAAGACAGATGATGATAGTGGTACAGAAGCCGATGATGCAGCCATTCTGCATCCAGTTGGCCATATGCTGCCAGTAGTAGGCATGGCCACGGCAGGAGCCCTTCGCGAGACATTTCAGGAAGCAGAGATAGAGGAATTTGTGCCAGCACCAGGTAACTGCAGCAAGAACTCTTTTGTGCTTATCTTGGATGGCGTATCGATGCTTCCTGACTTCCAGCCACGTGATCGCATCGTCATTGATCCTGATGCGGAATGGGTGTCTGGCGATGTTGTGTACGCTCGATGCACTCAAACCAACCGCGGCACTTTCAAAGAAATTCGTTACGAAGACGGTGATTATTACCTTTGTGCCAAAAACCCAAAATGGGAACCTCAGTACATGAAGATGGGCGACTCATGGGAGGTCGTCGGCAAAGGGCTTTATCTGGTGAAAAAGCTATAATCTTTCAAAGCCAAAAAATAACCTGATAGATTATTAACCTTAACGGTTGACAAAACCTTTTTGGTGTTCAAAACTCATTGTCATCTTCCGAGCCCACCAGCGGAGCATGACAATGCAAACCAATGCCCAACCATGCCGGGTGTACATGCACCCGGCCGCAGGAAACAGCCACATCGCCATCGCGGCCATGCAAGCCACTACAGGCCGTATTGCCGCCCGGCGCGCTGGCTCTAAATCCCGCACCATCCATCTGCTCACGCCTGAAGAAGCGGCCCGCTATCGCCGCCAAGGCGGTGCGGCATGATGTCTACCAGCCAAGAACGCCTTGTTCGTCGCCTTATCAAAATTGGCGGCAAGCTAACGCTACCCAGCCACCAGGGCGGCGTTCAGATTGAATGCACTCGCGCACCTGCTGGAGCGCTGTGGTGCATTGACCAGCTGATCATTCGCAAAAGCGACAAAGTCATCGCTCATTATCGCCGCTGGCAGAGCCGTACGCTCTACCCAGAGGTAGCGTCACGTCTTGATTCATTGCTTGCCGATCAAGAGGTGGCCGCATGAACACCGTTGCCCACCTCCCCGCCCCGGTGCTAACGCAAGCACACCGTGATGCCATGGCCTACATCCAAGACTTGGCCATCACGATCACCATGCAAGGCACCTATGCCGTTTCGACGGAGTACACAGGCCACGTCCACACTTTCAATGTCGACGTGATGTTGTTCAGTGATACGGCATTAGGTAACTACAAGGCCCGCAAAGTGATGTACGTAAGCTTACCCGGCCGCGTCCCTTATATGGGCGAGCAAGCACTGAGCGAGCTGCAAGCTATCGCCCGCGAACTAGAAGCCCTCCTAACCCCGCCCACAGGAGACGCTGCATGAACGCCCCGCAACGACCCCAACCGCCTCGCGTACTCGGCCAGCGCTACACGCTGCAAGAAGCCGCCGCGCTGCTCGGCACCGGCCGCAACACGCTATGCAAGCGCTTACGCGAGATTGGCATGTTGGATGCCAACAACGTGGCTACCCGCCCCCACACCAGCACCGGCCGCTTAGTGGTCGAGTTAAAAGTGTACGAAAACCCAGGGCTGGGCACCGAGCGCCCCTACGGCAAAACCCTGGTCACGGAGCGCGGCCTGCTCTACATCGCCAACCGCCTCAACATCCGTATCCAGCGCGACGCCGCCAATGACGGCTGAGCCATCACCCGTTTCGCGACGTTGCTCACGCAACGCCGAAAGCACCGGCCAAACGGCCACCACCACGCAAGAGGAAACCAACCATGGCAAACGAACCCACCTCCACCGATATCAACGCCCTGCTGGACGACCTAGACGCCGGCATCTTCCGCGAAAAGCTGGCACGCGCCCTCAGCGATGCCGCTGCAGGCTGCGTGCAGCACAGCAAAGCCGCTGAAGTTACGGTCAAGTTCAGCCTGAAACAGATTGCGGACAGCTCCCAGGTCGATTGCGCCCACCGGCTCAGCTACGTAGTGCCCACCGCCAAGGGCAAACGCAGCGAGGAGAACACCACCAAAACGCCCCTCTACGTAGGCCGTGGCGGCAAGCTCACGCTATTCCCCGAGAACCAGGGCAAGTTCGACTTCCAGCCGGAAGGCCAAGGCAACACCCAGCGCGCCTAACCAGCGCACGAAGTCACCCAACCCCCACCAACGCAAACCAATGCAAACCAATGCAAAAGGAATGATGAACATGGACCACCAAGCCATCGAAAAGATTGAAGCCCTCGTTCACGCCGCGCAGATCGGCAACCCCGGCACCGACACCCCCACGATGCTGGTACCGAAGGGCTACGAGCTGCAGTCGCTTGAAAACTTTCAGCAATCGCCCGCTCGCTTCCGTGGCAGCTTCACCACCAGTTCGATCGAAGACTACGCCGCCTACGTCAACGAAGAGGATGAATCACGCGTCTTCGTCAACGTAGACGCCATGTCGGCCAAGGCGTTTTTTGACCTGGGCAACGCCGCTGAACCAGGCCACGGCGACCACACAGCCACCCTTACCCTGGAAAAAACCAGCGCCTTTGTGGCGTGCCTAAATGCCCACGAAAGCGCGTTTGGTCAAAAGGAACTGGCGCACTGGATTGAGGACTGGCACCACTGCATCACCGGGATCGACAGCAACGGCCAAGAGATGACCGCTCAGAAGCTGGCGGCCGCCGTCCGACGCATCGAGATCAAGGCGACCTCTGAGCGGGTATCGGAAGACCGCGACTGGGGCAGCAGCCGGTCAGGCATGGACGCGCTAGATGCCAGCGCAGGTGACAGCACACCCGACATCATCCGCTTCCACTGCCTACCGTATGAGGGGCTGTCGTTCCGCACGTTTGATATTCGCGTCTCCATCCTCGCGGACGACAGCAAGCCGCGCCTGAAGCTGCGCATTATCGGCTTGGAAGCCGTCAGGGAAGAGATGGCGAAAGAGTTCAAGGACGTGCTGGCCAATGAGCTAGACGAACACAGCACCCTGCTACTTGGTGCTTTCAAGAAGTCGTAAGCCCTCCCCGCAACGCCACCCCGCCGATGCCCACCACCAGCGGCGGGGTTCTACCACCACGGAGCAAACCGATGCACTTTCACCTATTGTTCGACCACCCCCTTTTTGAAGAGCAGCCAGTAAAAGACGTACTGGAACCGTTCGGCTTCCTAGTGCATACCAACACCTACGAGCTTCCCCTTGATGAAAGCGATGGCGAAGAGTTTACGCGCTACAAAGCGAACTCCACGGCGTACATTGAGCAGCTAGAGAATACAGCACCCAAAGGCTACACCGAGATAGCCCGCTTCGAGAACGAATACGGCATCCTGATCGTGTCCGTCCTCGCTAAGCACGTTTTTGCCCAATTACTGCTGTGTGCCGATAGCACTTACGCAGGCGACAACAGCCGGGTATCCAGCCCGTTTTCTGACGTTTACCGCGAGCGCATGCGGCAAATCACCATTGAAGAGTTCAGCCGTGAAGACGATGACGGCTACACCAAAGGAGAGCTGGCCACCGCCGCTAGTTGCTACGCCTCTGTGGCAGGCCTCGCCATACAAAAAGGATGGCCTCAAACGGAAAGGGTTTCCACCAGTGACTGGCCTTTCAAGCGCCACTGGTGGAAACCCACCGACCCACGCCGCGACTTAGTAAAAGCGGGTGCCCTGATTGCGGCAGAGATCGAACGCCTAGACCGCGCAGCCGCAAAAGCCGCAGCTGCAGGAGGTGACGCATGAGCACCCAACCACAGCACCCCGAAGCCAGCCCGCAATACCCCCAGTTCCGTTTCATCGAGTTCAACAAGCGCCGCCAAATGCGCGGGGCTGAATGCGCCCGTATCGAGATCATCTATGCAGAAGGCGATATGGATTGCATTTGGATGAGCGCGGGCGACCTCCAGAACAACATTCGCCAGTGGGGCCCACACGAAGCACTGACCGAAGCGCTCAAGGCCTACGGGCAAGGGGGCCGGGGATGAGTTACGAAGCATGGCGTATTTCATTCCAAGACTCTGAGCAGGCCGCGAAAGCGGCCTTTGAAGAAGCTCAGCGATATAAGCGAATGTTCACCATGTCGATCGACAGCATTGTTGAACTGACTGAAGCCGCGGGTATCCGCAAAGAAGATCAAACCATGGGCGGCACCGTCCAGGCATTGGCCGCGATTGAGAAGCTGAAAAAGCGGCGGGATAAGTGGAAAGCCCGGGCGCTGGAGGCTGAGCAATTTAACCGGGAAATGGTCGCCAAGGCTGCCAGTAATTACCTTGGCGGCTACCGCGAGCTAGGTAGAAGAACAGCCGCTGCTGAAGAAGAACGCGATGCATTGGCTGCCTACCAAGCGGATCTGATCCGTGAGCTCACCGCCTGCCAAGCGGTACTGCACACTTTGGCGCATGACGGCGAAGTAACCCCCGCCTACGCCGATGACGCTAAAACTGTGCTGAAACGCGCACCTAAAGAAAGCCTAAAAACATTGTGCGCTGACCAGCAGCAGCAAGGCTGCCTGCGTGTTGCTGAAGAACTGCGAAACGGCACCATCGACTGGAATAAGTTTGGCGACACCCCCAGAGAGCAAGCCGCGAACGTTGTCATCCTGGTGGGAAACCAGATCAGAAGAGAAGCGGGAGGCACCCAATGAAACGACAGCCTCCCCACTGGCGCACCCAGTACGCCCTAGACTACCAAGGCGAAATCAACGTCGACCTATTTGCGGGCGGCGGCGGTGCCAGCACCGGCCTAGAGATGGGCTTGAAGCGCCCCGTGCACGTCGCCATCAACCACGATCCCGACGCGATCAGCATGCACAAGGCCAACCATCCAGGCGCCGACCACTATGAAACCGATGTGTACGAAGTGGACCCGCTTACCGCCACACGCGGCCAGCCGGTTGGCTGGCTGCATGCCAGCCCGGATTGCACCCATCACAGCCAAGCCCGTGGCGGGCAACCGCGTAAGCGCGCTATCCGCTCGCTCAGCTGGGTCGTTCACAAGTGGGCAGGCCTGGTACGCCCCCGCGTGATCTCGCTTGAGAACGTCGAGCAAATTCTGCAGTGGGGCCCACTGGTTGCCAAACGCTGTAAAGCCACCGGCCGAGTCATGAAGATAGACGGCACCTTTGCCGCACCTGGTGAGCAAACACCGATCAGTGAGCAGTTCCTGGTGCCCTGCAAGAAGCGCCGCAGCCAGAACTGGCGGCACTTTATCAGTGGCCTGCGTGCATTGGGGTACGTCGTCGAGTGGCGGACCATTGCCGCCTGCGACTTTGGCGCACCCACTACCCGCAAACGGCTTTACCTCATTGCCCGCCGGGATGGCCAACCCATCGTCTGGCCTGCAGCTACCAACGCCCGCAAGCCTGCCAAAGGCCAAAAGCGCTATGCTTCGGCGGCATCCTGCATTGACTGGTCGGATCTCGGCAAAAGCATCTTCAATCGCCCCCGCCCACTCGCAGAGAACACGCTGAAGCGCATCGCCAAGGGCATTGATAAGTTCGTGATCAATTCTTCCCAGCCCTTCATCGTGCCGATCGCCAACTACGGGTCCGGCGAAGTCGTTCAACCCATCAGCGAGCCGCTACGCACGATTACCGCATGGCCCAAAGGCGGCAGCTTCGCCGTGGCATCTCATTGCTTAGTCCAGCTCGCTCACGGCCAAGGCAAACCCGGTGGCGTTCAACGCTGGGGAATCGGCAGCCGCGACATTGAAGAGCCGATGAACACAATCACCGCCAGCAGTGGCATGGCAGTGGCAACCGCGTTCATGGCGCAAATGAACGGCGGATTCTACGAAGGCGCAGGCCGCGCCGCCGATGACCCGCTAAGCACGATCACCGGGCGCGGTACTCAGCAGCAGATCGTGACAGCGCACCTGATGGTACAGCGCAGAAACCAAAGCGGTGCAGACGTAAACGAACCGCTGCACACCATCACCGCCGGGGCCAACCACCACGGCTTAGTGCATTGCACCCTATCGCCTCAGGTAGAAGAAAGCGCCCTGCAGGTGGCCGCATTCCTAATGCGCTACCACAGCACCGGTGGCCAGTGGGCAGACCTGCAAGAGCCGATGACCACCATCACCACCAAAGACCGGCTGGCGTTAGTGACCGTCTATATCAAAGGCACGCCCTACGTCATCGTGGATATCTGCCTTCGCATGCTCAAACCCCGCGAGCTCTACCGCGCCCAAGGGTTTCCCGATAGCTACATCATCGATCGCGGACACGATGGAAAACCGTTCACCATCACCGCGCAAACCCGCATGTGCGGCAACAGCGTCAGCCCGCTGCCCATGGCCGCGCTCGCGGCCGCTAACGATCACCAAGTCATCGAACGTCACATGGAGGGCGTGGCATGAAGGAACACACTTTTGGCATTAAGTCCGAAACGATGCCAAGCCAAAGCGCCCCTGCAACCTGCACACTTCCAGGAGGCGACCATGCTAGCCATTGATCACGTCACCATTGAGCGCTTCAGCGAGCTGACCGGATACAGCGAGTTTGCGATCAGATCGAAGATCAAGCGGGGGGATTGGCGCCAGGATGAGCAGTTTTTCAAAGCGCCGGACGGGCGAATACTAATGTCACTTGAGGGGTATGCACGGTGGGTAACCAAGGGAGCAGTTACGAAGGGGTCCGGATCGCTTCGACCAGCAGTATCGAAATCGACTTCTACTACCAGGGCACCCGCTGCCGCGAACGGCTCAAGCTCGAGCCCACCCCCGCTAACCTGAAGAAAGCGGCGCGCCATCGCGCCGCGGTCATTTCATCGATCGATGCCGGCACGTTTGATTATCAAGTGACGTTTCCCCGCAGTAAGAACGCCCGCAAGTTCATGCGCCAGGATCGAGTCGATACGTACTTGCGCACCTGGTTGGCCACCAAAAAGCCCACTCTGAAAGCCAGCAGCTACAAAGATTATAAAAACACCATTGAGGGTAAGCTGATCCCCGAGTTCGGCCACCTGCTACTGGCAGAGCTAAAGCGTGGCCATGTTCGTGATTGGGCATCAAGCCTGACCTGCAGCAACAAACGAATATCAAACCTCATTAGCCCACTGCGAGCAGCGCTGGATGATGCCATGCACGATGAGATGATTGCAGGCAATCCCCTAGCAGGCTGGCACTACCGGAAAATAGAACCGCCCAAAGAGGTGGATGATATCGACCCGTTCACAGCCGAAGAGCAAGCCGCGATACTAGCCGCCCTCCCCAGCGACGGCTTACCGTTGATTCAGTTTGCACTATGGAGCGGGCTACGCACATCAGAGCTAGTCGCGCTGGAGTGGGGAGATATCGACTGGCGGCAAAAGCGCTGCCGGATCACACGGGCCATCACCCAGGCAGCCAAAGGCGAAGCGGAAACCACTAAGACCACAGCAGGCACACGCACTATTGACCTTCTGCCCCGTGCACTGGAAGCCCTGAAAACGCAGAAGACACTCAGCTACCTACACCCCAGCGGCCGCGTGTTCCTCAACCCCCGCACAGGCGAGCCATGGACAGGCGATCAGGCGATACGCAAAACACTATGGGCCCACGCATTAAAGCGCGCCGGCGTCCGGTACCGCCGCCCGTACCAAACCCGCCACACCTACGCATCCATGATGGTCAGCGCTGGCGAGCCACTCGCGTGGGTATCCAAGCAGATGGGGCATACCAGCGTAGTGACCACGGCGCGGATCTATGCAGGGTGGATACCGACGACGAATAGCCAGGCGGGGATGCTGGCTACAAAGGCATTCGTGTAATTTGAATGGTGATGACAAGCACGCGATCCGATGACAGCGACTTAATAGAAGCTTAAAACAAAGGGATAATTAACATTGACGCGCAATGCGAGTGCGTGTAACTTAACAAATAACAGCGCCCGCTCCTCTGACCTAAATTGGTTATGTGTGGGCCTTCTTATTTCTGCGTGTTGCATTTATGACATCCCCCACCCCTCCCAAACCATTCTCAGAATACTCGGACTTGATCGATACCCTTCGGCAACGAGGAATGGAGGTCGATGATCCTGAGCGCGCAATTCGCAAAATCTCTCAAGTGGGATATTACCGTCTTAGCGGGTATTGGTACCCATGTCGAAAGATCGATATCGATAGCAAGGGATACCAACGTCAGGAATTTGGCAAGCCTAAACGCATGAGTCAATTTCTCGAAGGTACAAATTTTTCTGCGTGTTTCGAATTATACCTTTTCGACAAAAAGCTTCGCATGCTCTTGATGGATGCCATTGAAAGAATTGAAGTTTATTTCCGAACCGTTATAGCACACGAGATGGGAAGGAAAGATCCTTTAGCCTATATTGATCCTCAATATATCGCCGAATTCCATACTAAAGATTATGTGAATAACGGAAAAACCCTCAATGCTTGGGAAAACTGGCTGAGCAGCCAGCAGGATAAGATTGACCGATGCACCGAGGATCATATTGAATGGCATAGGGCTAGTAAGAGATCTATACCATTTTGGGTAGCAGTCGAAGCTTGGGATTTTAGGAACACGTCCAAATATTTCGAAATGCTATGTGAGAAATATCAAGTACCTATTGCCAGAAAGGTGAATGTTCAATACCCAAGAAACTTAAAGAATTGGCTGAAAGAAATTAATACTGCGCGCAACCGCTGTGCTCACCATTCTCGCCTTTGGAACCAGTCTTGCTCCAACCCTTTGAGATATGAAAATTCTAATTTTTTCAAAAACTTACCAAGCTCTAATAATAACAGGAAAAGATTGATGGGACTGATTGCAGTCATCTGGTATCTCATCAGTCAAATTGGGCCAAACTCTGACTGGATCTACCGTATTGCCGATCTGATAGATAGTGCGCCACAGCTTCCTATATGCACGTTTACAGCAATGGGCATACCTGATAGCGGGTTCCCCAGGAAAGCATTCGGTATATGAGCCAGTCAGCTTTAAGTCATTTTTATTTATAACTTATTGTTTTTATTGGAACAGAAGCGGGTTCAATTCCCGCCGCCTCCACCAGACACCCCTACAAATCAAGCACCTACGGGTGCTTTTTTTGTTTATTGGCCATCCCATTAGCCATCCCCCAAAACGCTACCCTGGCGGCATGTTCTGGCCTGTACGCAGGTGCGCCCCTTCATCATAGCCGCACCCCGCCTGTGTGTTGCCCCCTACCGGCCTTCGTCTTGATTTCTCACGAGTGCTGAGACGGCTGGAAGTGGCTTTCATTGTGCCGATAAGCCGTGTCTAGCACATTGACTGGTAATGGTAGGGTTACTTATAGCCGACTATCGTCTAACTAATTCAGCCTAAATTCATTACATTATCTGGCGAAATTTACTATTAGCGAAACGGATAATTTCCAAAAAAAAGACGCAATAACTTATTTATCACAGGCTTTCATTCGGTTTTATTCCGTATTGCAGCGCAATATCGCTTGCTAAACTAGCGTCGCTTATTCCCCCTTCTTTTAACCATTATAAGGATAAACACACTATGATGACGTTACATCATGACCCAGGCCAGCTTCGAGTGACTCGTTGCTGGCCTTTTTTGTTAGCGGCCTTATTATTTTTTATTAGCCCAGCCGCTTTCGCGGTCACAGGTGAGATTGATTTAACCACCTCTGCGGTAGGGTTCTTCGCGGTGGCAATCTTTGTCCTGGCCTATTCCTTGGTCATGGCCGAAGAGAAAATCCACATGCGCAAATCCAAGCCTGTGTTGGTGGCCGCCGGTATTATTTGGGGACTCATTGGCTGGGTATATGTCCAGAACGGCATGTCGGATACGTCCGAGTACGCGTTTCGCGTGACGCTTCTGGAGTTTACCGAGCTAATGTTGTTCCTGCTGGTCGCCATGACGTATATCAACGCCATGGAGGAGCGCCGAGTATTTGATGCGCTGCGCTCTTGGATGCTGCGCAAAGGATTTAACTATCGTACGCTTTTTTGGCTAACGGGCGGCCTTGCCTTTATTCTTTCTCCGATTGCCGACAACTTAACCACTGCGCTGCTAATGTGTGCCGTCATCACTAAAGTAGCCGAAGGCGACAAACGCTTTATTAACCTTGCTTGTATCAATATTGTGGTCGCAGCAAACGCAGGCGGTGCTTTTAGTCCGTTTGGCGATATTACAACGCTGATGGTATGGCAGGCCGGTCTGATTGAATTCCAGGAGTTCTTTATCCTGTTTATTCCGTCGCTGGTTAACTTCCTGATCCCAGCGATGGTAATGAGCCTGTTTATTAAAGATCAAAAGCCCAGCAGCGTATATGAGGATGTACAGCTCAAGCGCGGAGCGCGACGCATTATTGCGCTCTTCTTGCTGACCATTGGCACAGCGGTGCTGTGTCATACACTGCTTCACCTTCCGCCCGTGCTGGGCATGATGACCGGCCTAGGCTACTTACAGTTTTTTGGTTACTACCTACGCCAGAGCCTACCCCGTTCACTGGAACGCAAGCGGGAACGCTATAGCCGCCTGGGTGACAACAAAAAGCTGGAACAGCTAGGGAGCGTCGTGCCGTTTGATGTCTTCAACCGCGTTGCTCGGGCAGAGTGGGACACACTGCTGTTTTTCTACGGGGTAGTGATGTGCGTCGGTGGCCTTGGCTTTATGGGTTACCTGGGGCTGCTTTCAGAAGCACTCTACACCGGCTGGAACGCTACGTGGGCGAATATTGCGCTAGGGGTAGTGTCTGCAGTGGTTGATAACATCCCGGTCATGTTCGCCGTACTTACCATGGAACCAGAAATGTCTCATGGGCACTGGCTGCTAATCACGTTGACGGCGGGCGTAGGTGGTAGCCTGCTATCGATTGGCTCAGCCGCTGGCGTGGCCGTGATGGGTCAAGCGCGCGGTTCTTATACCTTTATGGGGCACTTGCGCTGGTCGCCCGTGATTTTGCTGGGGTATATCGCCAGTATCCTGGTTCATATGTGGCTCAATGCCGAAAGCTTCGCGCTGTTTGGCTAGCCTTAGTAGGTAAACACGCTAGCCCGCCCAGCGCTCGTGCACTGGGCGGGCTTTTTAATACGCTTCGAAAAGATATTCAATGGGCGTGGGTCGCCCAAATAGATAGCCCTAATAGCGATAGCAACCGTGGCCTTTCAACCAGTCGAGCTGCGTTAATTGATAAACACTCACGTTCTATGCTGCTGTCGAAAGCGGGCAAAAAGATCCATGGGCGACCACTTTCCTTGTAACCACGGCGCTAGTAAACGTGTTGAAAGCGGGATAAACACAAACACCATCACAGGAGTCAGCATCATGGTACTCATCAGCACCCGCGGAATGAGCGGCCACTCGGCTAACACACTGCCAAACGTCCACTGAAACAGTAGTGAAATGGGGAAAAACGCCAGCCAGACGGCTACGGCTTGCTTCCAGCGCGGTGGGGTAGCTCCAGGGCTTACCTTAAACCACGCATCCAAGCCTGTTGCCCGGTGCTCATGGGGCGCATCGTAAAGGCCTTTACCCCGCTCAAGCCAAGCATGGCGAGAGGCCGAATGCTCCCAAGCAGAAAGGGTTTCCTGGCTGTCAAAGCGAAAAATGATCTGATACTCATCATCTTCTTTAGGGGGCGCCAATACACCGGACCCCAAGTAGCCAGGAAAGTCAGCAGCGAGTTCACGACCTTCATTTAGCCAACGGTTAAAGTCTTGGTAGCGACTATTCGCGACGCGACGAGCCACCATCAATGTGACAGGTGAGGCAGACATGGGTAATCTCCTAATGTGTAAGCAGCTGCTGCCGGGTAGGCGAGCTGCAAGCATTCAGGCGGGTAGTCCTGAAGCACGTGCCACATTATACAGGCAATATTAATGCCATGTATGTATCACCGGCGCGGGATTGGATGACGCTGCTCGCCACGCTGAAACGCTCGAACATGCTGATAAATATCAATGGCACTTTGAATGGCATCGGCCTCTAACGCATCTGGCTCAATCACCGGGCCATCCACACCGCCATTTTTTCGCATTATTTCATCAACATCGGCGCGATAGCGATCCAGCAAATGCTTAATATTCATGCGGATTCGGTGTAGTTCTAAATTAAATGCTTGGCGCTGTTCGGTGCGCTTAAAGACATCAAGAGGGTTTTCTGCTGACTCAATCAAGCTATCTAAGGTGTTGCACACTAAACGTTCGGCGGTGTTTAAATTAGGTATGACGGAGTAAACAAGCTCATTCAGCGTCATTTTTGCATCATATTGGGGCATAAGCAGGCTCAGCGGCGATTAAGTGGAACAATATCGTGAAAACGACCTTGCTCGGTAAACGTTAACCGAAAAACACCATGAACCCCCTCCTCCCCTACCACGCGTCTAAGCGCTTGAGCAGGGAAAACAACCCAGCGACCATCTACACTTCGTGTACGCACATTGTCGTACTGCCCTTCATAGTGGGCAAGGCATTCGTTGGCACTTAGATGAATAATGACGTCTATTGAGAGCATAACGTTGCGCAATTCGGCTGGCTCGCAGATACTCTATACTAACTGAAATGGCCTAAACATCGGTAATCGCTTATGGATATTTCTGCTTTAAATGCGTTTTCCGGCTCCACTGCGACTTGGTCGGCTTCCAACCTGCCTACTCCGCGGGTAGAGCGGAACGAGGTTAGCAGTCAACGCTCTAAGGCCGACGGCCCGCTTTCCAACGCTGAGCCAAGCAAAGAGACAGACGAGCGTACAGAGAGTAGCGAAAAGACGGCGGGCCCTACTCGCCCTGATGGCACTCCGTTAGCCCCGGAAGAGATTCAGCAACTTGAGCAGTTAAAGCAGACAGATCGAGAAGTGCGCCAGCATGAAATGGCTCATCAAACAGCAGGCGGGCCCTACACAGGCGGTGCTTCTTATGATTATGAGGTCGGCCCTGACGGCAAACGCTATGCAGTAGCCGGTGAGGTGCCGATTGATTACGGCCCGGTTCCTGGCGATCCACAAGCTACAGTCGAAAAGATGCAGACAGTGATTGCAGCCGCCATGGCACCAGCTGATCCATCGCCAAAGGATCTGCAAGTTGCCGCTCAAGCACGGCAGTACTTACTCGAAGCAAAGCTAGAGGCCGCACAAAAACAGAGCGAGATGAACCAAGCGCGTGGCGAGCATGATAGTGAGCCTGCCAATGACGAGCCGCCCGAGCTGGCAGCTTAAACGCTAAATCATTTGAGCGACTATAGCGTGGCTAACGCTCGCCACTCATGACGCTGGGTCCAATGTGTTAGCCACTCTGATACGGCTTCTGGTGGCATTGGCCGAGCAATACCATACCCTTGGGCTAACTCACATCCCAGTGCCATTAGCGCCTTGGCATGCTCAAGCGTCTCTACGCCTTCGGCCAGCATTGGGCGTTTAAATCGATTCGCCATATAAATAACGCTTTCGACAATTGCCATGTCATCCTGGTCGCTCAGCATATCGCGCACAAAGCTTTGATCAATTTTAATTAGACTGACAGGCAGTTGGCGTAAATGAGTTAACGACGAAAACCCAGTACCAAAATCATCAATGGCAAAACTGACTCCTAGCGCTTGGCAACTAGCCATATTTTTTAGCGCAGCTTTTACATCATGCATTGCCGCACTTTCCAATACTTCCAGCTTTAACAGTGAAGGCGACACCATGGGGTAGCGGGCAAGTAGCTCTGCTAAGCGTTGGCTAAAGTTGCTCACCAAAAGGTGCGTAGGGCTGATATTGACGTTAATCGGCATTTCAATACCGTCATTTTGCCACTGAGTCAGCTGTTGTAGCGCATGCTCTAACACCCACTCGCCTAGATCCACTTCCAGCGGGGTGGCATCTATAGTTGACAAAAACTGCCCAGGAGATAACAGCCCACGCTCGGGATGTTGCCAGCGAATTAATGCCTCAACACCCACAACCTGGCCGCTGCGCATATCTACCTGCGGCTGATAGAAAAGTCGTAGTTCGCCATGCTTTAGTGCATCCATAAAGCGCTGACGCTGCTCATGGCGTACCTGAAGCAGAAGGTCATGGGTAGGATCAAAAAGGTGGTAGGTATCCCGGCCGCGCTGCTTGGCGCGATACATAGCTTGGTTGGCATGGCGCAAAAGCACATCGCCTTGAGCATGATCGCTTGGGTAAGAAGTAACGCCTAAACTGGCAGTCAGGTAAATTGCTTGGCCTTCAACGATTAGCGGTTGGCGAATGGAGGCCAACAGCTTTTCAAAAAACGAGTCCTCGACACCATGGTGAAGCAGCAGTACAAACTCATCACCGCCAATACGAGCAAGTACATCATCACCAAACAGCAGATGACTGATGCGCTGCGCGAATGCTGATAATAACGTATCGCCTATCTGGGGGCCAAGGCGATCATTAATGGCTTGGAAGTGATCAATATCCAGAGAACAAATCGCCAGCGGTAGCTGCCGATGTTCCGAATGCTGAATAGACTCTTGGATAAGCTGAGTTAGCAGCTGCAGGTTTGGCAGCCCTGTTAACGCATCAAAATAGACTTCACGGTTCAAGTGACGGGCGTGGGAAGGAATGGCAGAAAGATCTGCCAGCACAATCACATGATGATCAATTCGACCCTGCTCATCCCGTACCCGGTTAATTGACATCATACCGGGGTAAAACTGCCCGTCGTGGCTACGATAACTAATCTGACTTTTACTGCGGTCACGCAGTTGAAGCTCCTCGCGTAACAGACGCGTGGTGCGACTATCATCAAGTGGCAAAATGCTAAACGCTTCCGGCGACCGGCCTCGAATTTCACTCAGCGCCAACCCCGTTAGCTCGCAGAAGGCTGGATTAGCATCCACCACAAGATTATCAGCATCGGTAATGATGATGGCCTCATTAGCGTAGCGAAACGCCGATTCAGCAGGCGCTAAAAGCGTACTAGAATCGGTCACTGACATTGTGGCGGCGCTAAACGGCCAAGATACTGCTTGGGCAGCGGGGTGAGGCAAAGACTGCTCCTTCGAGTCGTTCAAGGGCGGGCGCATACGTCTCTGCTCTCCTCGTATAAGCTGGTTAAATTTAATGGCTTTCGATTATATTAACACCGTCTTGCTACATATGTTTTAGATTAAATAGCGTTAAATCAACGTGCTACTTTAGCCTCAGCAGACATAAGCCAACGCCCCTCTCCCTCACAAAAAGGGAACACAGGGTTCCCTTTTTCGCGTTTTACTTAGCGCCATTAACTGTAGGCAAGCTGCTGACTATGGCGTGGCGATATTTCTGCAACGCGGAAACGGCTAACCAGCGTGGTCATTTCTTCAGCCTGGTCATCTAGCGAGCGGCTTGCCGTGGCGACTTGCTCAACCAAAGAAGCATTCTGCTGGGTAACATCTTCAAGCTGTGCCATCGCATGGCTAATCTGCTCAACTCCCGCTGACTGTTCATGGCTAGCTGTCGCAATCTCGTCTACCAGTGTCGCCACCTGCTGCACACGCGCAGCAATTTTTTCCAGTGTGTCACTTGTCGTGGCAACTAACGCTTCACCTTCGTTAATACGCGCTACGTTATTGTTGACCAAGTGGCGGATCTGACTAGCCTCTTCGGCACTGCGGCTTGCCAACTTACGTACCTCATCAGCGACTACTGCAAACCCTCGCCCATGCTCGCCAGCACGCGCCGCCTCTACCGATGCGTTCAGTGCCAATAGGTTAGTTTGAAAGGCAATATTATCGATAGCCGTTACGATGGTTGTCACTTGCTCATTCGCCTGATGAATGTGCTGCATTGCCTGCCGGGCCTGCATTGCCACCTCAGTAGCTTCTTGTGCCTGGTTAGCAACGCCACCAGTCATACGCTGAGCTTGGTGTGCGTTATCCGCATTTTGCCGCACGGTGGCGGTCATCTGCTCCATACTGGAAGCTGTCTGCACGAGTGACGCTGACTGCTCCTCAGTGCGCTGAGCAAGATCTTGGTTGCCCTGAGCAATTTCATTGCTGGCAAGCGCTACCGACTGTGCATTGCGCTTCATTTCAGCAATCAACTGTTCTGTTTGCGCTGACGCATCGTTTACCGCTTGATAAAGCCTAGAAAGCTCATCACTACCGGGCACCGGCAGGCGCTGCGTCAAGTCATCGCCGCGTTCCGCAATGCTTACTAACGCTCGCTGAAGCGGTCTCGTTATGGTGCGAACAATGAGTATTGCCATGCCAATGGCAATTACAGCAGTCACTACAGCAATCGCTAAGTACCACCATAGATCTCGCTGTGCTTGGCGCTTAAGCTCATCAGCGGTGCTCACGATAGATGCAGACACACTATCCTCCAGCGCCTTTAAGCGGCCAATTTTTACTGTTTGCCAATCGAACCACTCTTCTGGGTTTACCCCGTAGCCTGCCGTTTGCTGAATCGCTAGTGCGCGCCGCTCCAGCACGCGCTCAACCTCCGGGCCACTCAAAGCTGCCTCCAGTGCCTCACGGTTAGCAGCACCAGATAAGACACGAAAAGTTTCTAGAAATGCACGTTCCTCACCTATTAATGACAAGAGACGCTGCAGGGTCGCTTCAGGCATCGCATCGGCAGCAAATACATTTGAAAGAAGCGCACGCTCAATACCTGCCAAATCTTTTGCCTCTAACAAATTATAATAGGCTGCCAGTTGACGGGTAATCGCGCCCTCTCCCGTTAAGTGGGCAAGCTCGCCAACGAGTACCATCAGCAAGCTATTAAGCCCTGTATAGTGGCCTAGCGCTTCCGGTGTTGCCACACTAAGCAGGTCTACCTGGTCACGCAGCGACTGGTTTTGCTGCCATTGTTGCTCAACCGCAGCCAACTGAGAGCTGATCGTGGAGGTCAGCAGCGTTGCATCAAGTTGATCACGCTGTTGGAAAAAAGCTTCCGCAGCAGCATCCGTATCTGAACGCTGCTGGCGCAACCGATCTCCGAACACCTTTCCCTGGCTGCCTAAAAAGCCAGCCGTCATGCCGCGCTCCCGCTGCACTTGATGTACCCAGCCCCCTGCCTGTTGAGCCAGTGCAGTTAGTGCTTGCATACGTGACAGCTCGTTAACCGCTGCCTGCCGGGCAATGGCACCACTGGCAGCAAACCATCCCAGCGCTATCAAAGGCAGCACCAATACTAGGGCAAACTTAAACCGCATCGGTAAGCGGTGGAGAATCTCTTTCATCGCGTTGCTTAGCCTCAATTTACATCGTTCAGGGAGGTAAGCGGCGTACTCGTTTTTTTATTGGCCTATATAGACTCTTTATTTACCAAGTTTGCCGCATTTTGCCAGGCAATTAAATACGATTAGCTGGCAAAACAGTCCGAGTGTATAGCGATAAGAAAAATATACCTTGACCTGTATCACCCTGGCAGCTCATTTAAGGGGCTGGACCTGCCGCCCCTAAAAAGCGCTGCTGCCAGTAGTCGATATCCAGCGGCACGCTGACCACCGCTCGGCCACTGCCGGGAGCATGAATCATCTGACGATTGCCGCCATAGATGCCAACGTGCGTGGCTTTGTTGCCATCGCCGAAAAACAGCAGGTCGCCGGGACGTGGGGCATCTACTTGGGGAAGCGCACGAAACTGGCCGTCGGCGGTGCGTGGCACGCGAATACCTGCGGCGCGGTAGGTCATCTCGACGAGGCCGGAGCAGTCCAAACCGTCGGGAGAGTTGCCACCCAAGCGATAAGGCGTGCCGATCGCCTGCTGGGCATGGGAGAGTATCAACGCGCGCTCCATCGACATACCCGCTGGCGAGCTGGGCGCGGGGGCCATGGCCACGTCGTTACTGGCACACCCTGCCAAGAGCAGCATGAGCAGCGCAAAAAGAGATGAGCGGCGAGTCAACGGCATGGCAACGCTCCAAAAAACGTATTGCTCTTATCATGGCCTAAGCGCCGTTGACCCGATACTGCTTCACGCGCGCTTACCGGCCGACCCACTCGATAAATGTGCTCTCGCCCATAGCATGGCGTTCGTGGCGTAGGCGGCTCATGGCGGCATAGGGCAGATCCATCACTAGACCGTTGCTGAACGGCTGCTCTAACACTTGACGGAACAAGGCATTGCAGACGAACAGATGGGCTACCACGAGCACATGGTAGCCGGGCGGATTCGCCAACAGCCGCCGCCATGCTTCGCTGACCCGAGCATCCAGCTCGGCGTAGGTTTCTCCGCCAGGCGGTGCGGCGCGGGCGGGGTCGAACCAGAAAGCGCTCATCTGCTCGATGCCTTCCTGCTCGTATACCTGGGTATAGGTTTTACCTTCCCACCCACCAAGATGCAGCTCGGCCAGATCATCATCCACCTGCACCGGCAGGTCGAACTCCTCCCCTAACCAGAGCGCAAATTCGCGACAGCGGGCCAGCGGCGAACTAACGATGGCATCATAGGGTGGCCGACCCTCCACCGTATGGCGCATCACTGCATCGGTCACCTGCTGCCAGCCAGTATCGCTGAGCGGATGGTCGGTACTGCCCCGTAGCATTCGCCCACCCTGCGGTTCACCGTGGCGCATCAGGTCAATCGTTGTGATCTCGGCATTGGCAAAGCGCATAGCGGTTCTCCCCCTCACGGACAGATTAAATAATGGCGTGACGAACGCGAGCCGAGACCCACTCCGACACCAGTACCGTGGCGAAAATCAACGCGAAGATAACGCTGACCTGATTCCACGCTAGGCTGTTGATGGAGGCGTTCAGCTGCAGGCCTATGCCACCTGCGCCCACCAGCCCCAACACCGTCGATTCGCGAATATTAATATCCCAGCGGTACACGCTGATCCCCGCAAAGGCAGGCATGATTTGCGGCAGCACGCCGTAGTTCATCACCTGCAGGCGGCTAGCGCCCGTGGCGCTGATGGCTTCCACCGGTGTGGGATGGATCTCCTCAATGGCTTCATAGAGCAGCTTGCCCACAAAGCCAATCGAGCGCAGCGCGATGGCGATGATGCCCGCCAGCACGCCAGGGCCAAGAATGGTCACCAGCAGCATCGCCCAAATCAGCGAGTTGATCGAACGCGACGAGACGATGATGGTCAGTGCCAAGCTGCGCACAAGCGGATGCGGCGTGGTGTTACGCGCGGCTAAAAACGCCACCGGAAACGCCATTATAATGCCCAGCGCGGTGCCCAAGGTGGCGATATTGAGCGTGTCCCACATGGGTTTCCAAAGCTCGCTGGCGTACTCCCAGCGGGGCGGCATCATACGGCTAATCAGGTCACTACCCTGGCGGCCAGCGTCTTCCACAAACACCCACATGGTGTTGTCAGAGATCACTTTCCAGCAGAGTAAGAACAGGCTAACGCCCGCCAGCCAAGCGAGGTACTGCAGCCACTGGGCGCGGGTGGTGCGCCTCTGCCACTGCGGCATACCGTTTGAGGAAGTTGACACCGGCATGGAGAATTCCTTTTGCCTTCAGGCTTTACGTAAAGGGTTGGCAACAAGCGTGCGACGGCGCGCTACTGCGTCCAGCGACGCACATGGCTGGAGGCGTACTCACTCATCAGCACGATGGCGATGATGATCAGCAGAATGGCGGCCGAGGTGCCGTACTCGTAGCGGCTGAGCGAGGTGTTGAGCGTTGCGCCAATCCCTCCCGCCCCGACAATGCCGATCACCGACGACTCGCGGAAATTGATATCCAGCCGGTACATAGAAAGCCCGATCAACCGCGGCATCACCTGCGGCTGCACGGCGTGGTTCATGGTTTGCCACCAGCTCGCCCCGGTGGCGCGCACGGCTTCTACCTGTTTCCAGTCGAGGTCTTCGATATCTTCTGCCAGCAGCTTGGCCATAAAGCCGATGGTGGCAAAGGCCAGCGTGAGCATGCCCGCAAAGGGGCCAAAGCCGAACATCACCACGAACAGAATGGCAATGATTACCTCTTGAAAGGTGCGCGAAACGGCGATGATGGCCCGGCATACCGCGTAGATCGGTAAGGGGGCGATATTGCGCGCAGCCCCTAGCCCCACCGGGATGGCCAGCAGAACGCCGATCACCGTCGAGGTCAGCGTCATGGTCAGGCTTTCCATTAGCCCCGCCAGAATATCGCTTTGGCGGCTAACGAAGTCCGGCTGCAAAAACGCGCCGAGAAAGTTCAGTGCACGCCCGGCACCTTCCGCCACCCGCGCCCAGTTCACTTCCACCGATGCCAGCGCCAGCATCAGGTACACCACGCCACCCAGCGCCAGCGCCCAACGCAGGCGGCGGCTCTCTATCAGCGGCAGCCGACGCCACTGGCCTTGGCGGGCGGCCTGCTGGCGGGCTTGAGCGTCCGTCATGCTCATTGCGCGCCTCCACTCGCTAGGCGGTTCTGGCGCGGCGTGTGTGGCACGCTGGACGCCAGGGTCGACGTGACGCTGGGGGTAGAGATAACGTTCTCTTCTTCGTCATCATCGGCAGGCTCAGGGGTGGTGTCCCAATCCTCTTCGCCGTAAATGGTGGTCAGCATCTCGCTGGTCAGATCGCTGGGCTTACCGTCAAAGACAATCTCCCCGACACGCAGCCCGACGATGCGGTCGGCAAACTGCTGAGCCAGCGCCACATCGTGAATGTTAATGATGGCGGCCAGCTCGCGCTCGGCGCACAGCTCGCGAATCAAGCGCATGATTTGGCGAGAGGTTTTAGGGTCCAGGCTCGCGGTGGGTTCATCCACCAGCAGCAGTTTGGGGCTTTGCAGCAGCGCTCGAGCAATGCCCACCCGCTGGCGCTGGCCACCGGAGAGCGCATCGGCGCGCTTATCAATCGCGTGGGGCAGGCCTACACGCTCAAGCAAGCGAAACGCTTCTGCCACGGCTTCCTGCGGGTAGCGGCGTAGAAAGCTGCGCCAGAACCCTACATAGCCCAGCTGACCAGAGAGCACGTTCTCCATTACGCTCAGGCGGTCCACCAGGGCGTACTCTTGGAAAATCATCCCCATGGAGCGGCGGGCATGGCGCAGGCGGCTGCCTGAGAGTTTCGTCAGCTCCACGTCTTCCAGTCGAATGCTGCCTTGGGTGGGTTCTACCAAGCGATTCACGCAGCGGATCAACGTGCTCTTTCCCGCGCCAGACGGACCAATGAGGGCCATAACCTGCCCTTTCGGCAGCGAGAGCTGGATATCGGTCAGCGCACGGTCGCCGGTAGGGTAACGTTTGCCAACGCCGGTGAGTGTCAACATGGAGGGTGCCTCAGTGTCTTATTCGTCCGTGCTTGCGTTCACAAGCACTTCTCTAATGGCTACATAGCGGCTCGGCCAGGAGGTCGCCCTCCTGGCCGAGAAAATCATGGACCGACCGATGGGTTAGTCGCAGTCGTACGTCACACCGTTGGCATCGGCGATGGTACGGATCACTGACCAGTTCTCTTGGTAGGTGATCGGAATGAACTGAGCTTCACCAGAGTTGGCAAACTCGGCTTCCAGCGCACTGCCTTCCCAGTCGTAGCTGAAGAACGCGTCCTGAATCTGCTCGGCAAGCTCAGGATTCAGATTGTGCGCCAAGCCGTAGGCCGTGGTGGGGAAGGTTTCCGAGGTGTAGATGACGTTGTAATCGCCTTCGCTCACCACATCGCGTGACAGCATGCGCTTGGCGACAGAGTTGGCAATGGCGGCCGCGTCGTAATCTTTGTTCACCACGCCCAGGATGGAGTTGTCGTGAGAGCCAGAGAAGGCTGTCTCGAAATCTTCGCCCGCTTCCAGGCCGTACTCAGAGCGCAGCAGCGCGGAAGGCGCGCGGAAACCGGAGTTGGACGTTTCGGAGGTGAAGGCCAGCTGACGACCGGCTAGGTCTTCCACCGACTCAATGCCGCTATCGGGGTAGGTGATGATTTCCATCTCGTAGCCAAAGCTACCGTCTTCAGCAGCCATCATGGCGAAGGGGCGGAAGCCACCGCAGTTGACCGCCACCGGCACACCGCCCGTGTTGAAGCCCGCCACGTGAAGACGACCGGCGCGCAGCGCTTCCTGTTGGGCAGCGTTAGACTGCACCGGGAAGAACTGGACGTTTTTACCGGTAGCCTCGCTCAGATGATCCAGGAAACTCGCCCAAACGTCGGCATAAACGGCTGGGTCTTCTACCGGCGTGTAAGCAAACACCAGCGTATCCGGATCAACCCACTGCGACTCATCGCTGGGCACATCGGCGATCATATCGCCGTCGTTGTCCACGTAGCGCGAAGAGAGATCAGCAGAAGCAGTGACCGCTGCCAGTGCAAACGTGCCTGCGACGGCGGCGCTCAACAGCGTACGAGAGAAAGAGAGAGTATGCATGCATCACCTAAGCGAGTTAAGAAGTGTTAACGCCATAGTGGCGAGCCGATGTGACAGCCTCGGGACACTCTCATGACGCCTAGGTGACGAATCCGTGACGACTTAGCAGCCGCCGCCCACGCAGCAGCCGCGCCGCTCCACGAACAGGCTATTGCCCGCGGTTTTCTTGGCCTGGTGCTTGAGTTCCGAGAGCTGCGCGGCGATCTCCAGCGCCTTGCAAGGGGCGGGGTCGGTAATCGGTTTAACCGCAATGGAGACACTGACAAAGGGGAAGAACGTCACGCCTCCCTGACGGCTCTCTATCGAAATGCCCCCTTGCTGGCGGTCTTTTTCTTCGTAAAATCCAGGCGCCATCACTTCAAAAGAGTGAAGGATTTGCTGGCAAACGGTTTCCCAATGGCCCAGCGGTAGCAGCATCATAAAGTCATCGCCACCGATATGACCGATAAAGCCACCCGCACTCTCTACCTGGGCCTGTAGCAGCCTTGAGAGCGAAATAATCACGTGGTCGCCGCGGGCGTAGCCGTAGGCATCGTTAAACGCTTTGAAGTTATCTAAATCCACATAGGCAGCCGCAAATCCGCTGCCTTGGGCTAAATAGGAGGCTAGGGTTTCGTTAATCAGAATATTACCGGGCAGCCCGGTGAGCGGGTTCGCGTGGCGCGCTTGGCGCACTTGAATCGCGGTAATTTCCCGCAGCAGGTCGACGATATTGCCCATGCCGAGGTAATGACCGTCGCTATCGACGATGACGAAATCTTCCTGCTCGATATCGCGGCTGTCGGTGAGCTGCTGACTCAGCGCCTCCAGGGAGAGATCCGCCTCCGCCACGATCATTTTAGGATCGGCGATCTCCAGTACGCAGCGTTTGGCGTACAGCGCGTGGCTGTACTGGTTGGTGAACAGCGTGAGGAAAGCATTGCGGCGCACCACCGCCACGGGAACGCCCTCTTCGATCACCGCCACGCAGCGCAGACGCGGGTCTTCGCGAAAGCGTTCGGCAAGCATTGGCACCGAGTAAGTCACGGATACACTCTCAATGGGGCGCAAAATAGAGTGCGCAGTGCGCCCTGCCGGGCTTTTTAGCTGGGTCGTCGCGGGTAATAGCGTATTGAGCTGCATGGGCGGCTGAAGGCTTGGCCGGGCAAAGTAAAACCCCTGCAGCAGTGCCAACCCGCGGTCTAGCTCCCATAGGCAGAGATGCTCGGCAGCCGTCTCGACCCCTTCCGCAATGAGCTGGCAATCCAGACTACGCGCCACATCCAAAATGGAGCGCAGAAACTCGCGCTTAGCGGGTTCCTGATCAATACCAGAGATAAAGTGGCGATCTAACTTGACGAAGTCGGGCCGCAGCTCCGACCAGTGGCGCAGGCTGGAGTGCCCGGCCCCTAAATCATCCAGCGCCACCTGAAAGCCCATATCGCGGTAGTGGTCCACCGCTTGACGCATCAGTTCGTAGTCGTGAATCGGCACGTGCTCGGTCAACTCAATGACCACGCGCTCAGGGGGCAGGCCGCTCTCTTGAATAAAGCTCAGCGTCAGCCCCTCGCGAAAGTCACGCTCCACGATGGTTAACGGCATCACGTTGAGAAACAACAACCCCGGCAGCTCAAGCTCGGCAAAGCGGCGAATGGCGAGCCGCCGACACAGCAAGTCCAGTTCAACCAGCAGGCCAGCCTGGGTCGCCACATCAAATAGCCGCAGAGGGGAGTGAAGCGGGGACGTTTTTGGCCCGCGGATCAGCGCTTCATAGCCATAAATGGCCTGCTGATTGGCGTCCACAATCGGTTGGAATAGCACGTGCAGCTCTTCTGCCGCAATAATTTGATTTAGCCACTGCGCTTCTTGTGCGGTCATATGCCTGCTGCCCTATCAAACGTAAACTATCCCTATGATTTGTAACGCTTCATGAGGAAGGTTCTAGGGCAGCAAGCGTGCGTCATTGTGATGACATTTGTATGACAGACAGCGGTTCTCTACGGGTCGATAGGCACCTTGGGGGGCGGAAAGACTACGTCACCGCCGCTGGCATCGAGCTGGCGAACATCCGTTGGCTTGCCCTGCTCATCCAGGCTTACCAGCCCAATGCCGCTAGCGTTCCATAGCCGCTCTCCGGCGCTGGCTTGGTCTGGGTCCCGTGGGTAAATACTGAGCTTGCGCCGCTTGGTGAACCAGTTCAGCGGCGACAGCGGCGCGTAGAGCCAACGGTTCAAACGGTCGAAGGTATTCAGCAACTGCTTGGGAAAAGTATTTTTCACCCCACTCGAAGTGATTTGCCATAGCTTTGGAGCCCGCTTCTGGCGGCGTACGACGATATCGTAGGCAAAGGAGTAGTGAACATCACCGGAGAGGATCACGTAGTTACCGGGGGTTTTGGAGTGCCGCCAGATATGCAGCAGCACGTTGGCCGCACCGCGGTGCGCCATCCAGTTCTCGGCATCCACCACCAGCGGTTTGCCCGCCAGGGTGAAGAGTTTTTGGATACTTTCGATCAGCTTGACGCCAAACATGGGCGCAGGCGAGACGATCACCGCGCTTTTAGTACCCAGCAGCGCCTGCTGCATCTCCATCAGCGCCTCCCAATCCATCAAGCCTGACGGGCGGTTGGGGCTGCGCTCGCTGCGCCAGCGGCGCGTACGGGTGTCCAGCACAATGAGTACGGGCGTGCCCGGCACCTGAAACTCCCAGCCCTGAAAGCGCAGCAGCCGCTCGATAAACGCGTCCTGGCGGTCAGGCTTCAGCGGGCCGACATCGTCGAACAGCGTGATCGCTTGGTGAAGCAACGGATTAAGTTTATCGGGCGCATTCCCCCACCCTTGGCAGAGCAGGTACGCCACCAGCGCGTTGCCGATAATACGTTTTGAGAACGGGTGGCCGTAGGCACAGCGCTCCCAGTCGGCAGTCAGGTTCCAGTCATCGGTGACATCATGATCATCAAAAATCATCAGGCTGGGCACGTGGGCCATCAGCCGCGCGCACTGAGGCAGACCCTCTACGAACGCTTCGATGATCGCCTGCTCTTCCTGGTAAGCCTCAGCATCTTTTTCGCCTAACGCCGGGGCGTCATAGGCAATCACCTGCCACGGCACGGGCGACCACACTAGGCAGTACATGGCGAGCATCTCGGCCAGCGTCATCAGGTGGTTCTGGGCGTTCGCCGAGGTGAATACCGGCTTTTTTACGCCGCCAAAAAAGCGCTCACGCAGCGCCGCGTTGCTGGTGACATCCGGCAGCAGCGCTTCCCGGTGGTAGTAGCTTTCCGGGGCGTTATACAGCGCTTGGCTGTCATCGACGGTAGCGCCCTCAAGCAGCTCATCCACCAGCCCCAGGCGGGCGATCAGCGCATGAACCGCCCGCAGCATGGGGCCTGCCACGTCGTCCACGTACACTTGGTCGCCGGTCATCAGCAGCCAAGCGGGCCACTCGGTAGGGGACTCCTGGCGCTCGGCTATCCAGTTATCGGCCCGCACTAAGCCATCGGCGCTATCGTGATGGGGTTTACGACAGGAGCCGTGCATCAGACGGTGGTGGCGAGAGGCCAACACAAACCCTGGGTAGTCATAGTCATCGTGGCATAGCCACGGCGCCCACTCCGGCAGGGGCTGCCACGCGCCATCAGTGCTTTGTACCTGCAGGTCGTAGGCAATGCGGGTGTCGGTGGGCAGCGCGGTGGGCAGCGAAAGGTCGATACAGTGAATATAAGCATGCCGACCAATCGCCACGCGCTGGTGGGCGTTATCTAACGCGTGGGTTTGCTGCTCCTCTTGCTCGGGGTTCAGCACGAGCAGCATGGTCAGCGGACGGGTCGCTACCAGCCATAAAATCAGCCGCGACGGCGAGAGGCGACGCAGCAAAGGTCCAACCAGTACGTCGGGTAACGTCGTGGCGATTTGTGTCATTTCACACCCTCTGTGCTGTGTGTTGCATCGCTCTTAAGATCGTTAAGTAGCGACCACAGGCAGTTCAATGACTACCTCTAAACCGCCAGACTCGGCGCGCTGAAGACGCATCTGGCCATGATAAAGCGTGACAAGGTCCGTCACGATGGCTAATCCCAATCCGCTGCCAGAGCGCTGCTCATCCAGCCGCCTGCCGCGCTGGACAGCGGCTTGACACTCTTGCGGCGTCATGCCGGGGCCGTCATCGCTGACAACCAGCAACAGCATCTCGCTTTGAGCCTGCAAGCGGATATGCACATCGCTTTTGCCCCAGCGCAGGGCGTTGTCCAGTAGATTACCCACCATCTCCTGCAGGTCCTGACCATCCATATGCACCCGCACGCCGCTATCCACGGTTTGGCGCAGGGTAATATGGCGGCGCTGCGCTAGCCGGGCAAGCCCGGTGATGAGCGGGGCCAGTGTGCCTTGGAGAGCCACCGGAGCAAAGCGTACTCCCTCGCCCGCAGCGGAAGCTCGCGCCAGATGGTGGCGCACGGCACTGTCGATACGCGACAGCTCGGCCTCCCAGGTATCGCGACTCTCGCCCGGTAGCTGTTTGGCCAACAGCCGCATCACACTAATCGGCGTTTTTAGGGCGTGAGCGAGGTTACCTGCCGTGTGGCGGCCCCGTTCGATGAGCCGCTGGTCACGGGCCAGCACGGCGTTCATGGATTTTGCCAATGTGGCCAGCTCGTCGGGCAAACGAGTTTCTAACTGCTCTGCTCGCCCCTGCTCCACCTCGCGCAGGTTAGCATTCATACGCCGCAGCGGCGCTAACCCCCAGCGTACCTGAAGCGCCAGTACGCCCAGTAGCAGCGCCCCTAGGCCCAGCAGGCCCAGCCACAGCATCTGCTGAAACTCCTGAATATCTTCGCGTAAATCATCGTCCCGCGCAGCCACGCTCACGTGCAGCGGTGTTTCTAAAGGCGCTAGATAAATATCGCGTTCAACGACACGTAACTGCTGTCCCCTTGGGCCTGGTAACGTGCGGGCGGTCACCCGCTCGCTCTCCAGCACCGGCAAACGCTGATCCCATAACGAGCGCGATGCGACCGAGCGGTTCGCCTCATCGGTGATTTGCCAATACCAGCCGGAATAGACATGGTCAAAACGCGAGTCGCCCAGGGCGCGCTCATAGTTCAGCTGCTGGTTCAGCGGGTCGTAGGTGACCCCAGCAATCACCACATTGAGCGTCGCTTCCAGCCGTTCATCAAACGCATTGACCGCAGCGGTGCGGTAATGGTGGGCCAATAGCCAACCAGCAACCGGCAGCGCCAGCAGCACCATGAGCAGCACCGCCAACAGCAGGCGTAGATTGATGGAGCGGCTAGCCCAGCGCTGACTCCAAGAGAGCACATCGGCGCTCATGAATCGCTCGGCTCATCGGCTAACAGGCGATACCCCTGACCGCGCAGCGTGGCAATGCGCCACGCGCCTAGCTTGCGCCGCAACCGACTGACCTGAACATCAATGACGTTGGAGTCGGGCTCGTGGTCACGGTCGTAAACGTGCTCAGACAGCTCGCTGCGGCTGACCACTCGCGGCGCGGCATGCATTAAGTAGCTTAATAGGCGGGTTTCCTGAGCGGTTAAGCTCACGGGACGCCCCGCCAAGGTGACATGCTGGGTGTGAGTATCCAGGCTAAGCTCGCCCACTTTAAGCACCGGGTGCGCATGGCCATGGGTACGGCGCACCAAGGCCCGCAGGCGAAACAGCACTTCGGCGGGTTCAAAGGGTTTGGTGACGTAGTCATCGGCCCCGGCGGTAAAGCCAGCGGCTTTATCGGCCCAGCGTTCACGGGCCGTTAAGATCAGTACCGGCAGATCAATACCATCCTCCCGCCAAGAAGAGAGCCAGCGAGTGCCATCGCCATCGGGCAGGCCAATATCCAAAATGACCGTATCGTACGCCTCCGTGCGCACCAAAAAATCTGCTT
Organism: Halomonas sp. Cn5-12; assembly: GCF_021532545.1. Classification (NCBI taxonomy): domain Bacteria; kingdom Pseudomonadati; phylum Pseudomonadota; class Gammaproteobacteria; order Oceanospirillales; family Halomonadaceae; genus Halomonas; species Halomonas sp. Cn5-12. The sequence goes on along the minus strand of NZ_JAKGAY010000002.1, from coordinate 199,370 downwards.
CCTGGCCGTTTTCCGCCAGCTCAACGATCCAGTCACCATCTTGCAACGCTTGACTCAGCTCACGGGCAAGCGCCTGGTCATCCTCTACCAGTAAACACTTCATCAAAAAAACCTTATCAATAAACCCAATGGAGGCAGGAAGGTGGGGGACGCAGGCAAACGTCTTAACGCTGCATCTCGCGGATGCGCACGCCCTCTATTTGCATAAGCTGGCCACTGTGACCGTCGAACTCAAACTCCACTACCTGCCCCTGGGGGCCAAGCAGCTTAATTTCATACTCAACCAGCCCGTCATCACGATCAATTTCGACTTCCAACACATCACCGATGTAGTGGGCGTCCAGCCAGTCAAGAATGGTCTCCAACGGCACTACATCACCACGCCGAACCTCGCTGTGTAACGCTTCCCAATGTTGGTCACCGGTCGCGCTACCCATCAGCATCAGCATCAGCATCAGCATGAGCACCAACGCCAACATCAGCGCAAACTTATAGGGGAGCCGTTGCCAGGAGCGCTGCTTGAGTGGGAGAAGAGACGTATTTTTCATAACAGTAGGATGCCAAAGGCAACATGAACGCTAGATGAACAGCTTTGTCAGGTTAAGGAAAGAACCACAATGATATAAATACCCTGTCGCATTCGCTAACTGACCTTCGTTAGGCATCATCCGACAATGCATTCACTAAGCAAAGAAGGAATTTGATATGAACGTTATGAAAAAAATGCTGCTGATCCCAACTTCTGCTCTTCTGCTTGCCGCTGCTGCAGGTAGCGCCCAGGCAGACACTCAGCCGGTCGACCGGATTGATGACATTCTGACCTACGCTGCCGACTACGGGTTCACTCAGCTTGAAGAGATTAATGTTGATGACCGTGGCCGTGTAGAAGTAGAAGGCTGGTTAGACGATGAGTGGTACGCCGATGTGGACTTCTCCATGGATAACGGCGACACCCTGCAAGAAGAGCGTAAGCGCCTGATTACCGGTGCCTGGGGTATGAGCGAAGATGACGTTCGCCAAGCACTCAATGCTGCCAGCCAGGAAGGTATGACCGAATTTGAAAGCATCGATATCGATAAAAGCGGCATCATCGATGTTGAAGGCCGCGAGCAAAACGGTCGCGAGCTGGAACTGAGCCTGCGCCAGGGTTCTTTTGAAGTCACCCAGATGGATCGCGACTAATCGCATTCGCGTCTCGTACATCTAGCCGTACATTCTGTTAGTACGCTCTGTTAATACACTCTATTCATACACTCTCTGCGGCGGGCCTTCGGGCTCGCCGCTTTTTTGTACCTACGCATTCACTAGGATTTGATTGGCATCCCACATGAATGTCGTTAGCGTAGCCACCGGCGGTTAGCACAGCCGCCTCTCAAGCTAGCGAATAGGAGAGACTTTTTGACGACCTCCGCCGAAGGTGTCAGCGACGCGATACGCCATACAGTGCTGCGCGATCTCGCTTGGCTGTTAGCAACCCCCGATTTAGTCACCCTTGGCGCTTATCCTGGACGGCCCACAGGCTTAACGCTGGGCCTTACAGACAATCACCATACGTGGCTGACCGCTCTACTGCCCGGCGTTGAGGCGCTGAATGGCAAGCTAGCGACGCGCATGGGCCACTACCATGAGCGGCTGTGGCAGCTGTTACTGGATAACGCCCCTAATACCCGCCTGCTGGCCAATAATCTGCGTATTACTCAACGCCGCACGACGCTGGGCGAGCTGGATATGCTTTATCGCACGCGGACAAACCCAGTGCCGGTGCATTTGGAAGTAGCGATCAAGTTTTATCTTGGGCTTCCCGACGGGCCAGGCGAAGCCAACAGCCAAAGCCGCTGGATTGGGCCCGGTGGCTTGGACAGTTTGGCCTTGAAGTGCAGCCACCTGCTCCATCATCAGCTACCGCTCTCCCGTACTCGCACGGCGCAGGCGAATATTGCTCACTGGTTAACGCCCAGAGATACGGGCGAAGCGACCACGCTAAGCAACCTGCTGACTCAGCAGCTTGCCATGCCCGGCGTACTGTTTTATCCATGGCAGGCCAATTTGCCACCGCCTGTCGGGGCAACGGCCGAGCATCGGCGGGGGTGGTGGTGCCATCAACACGCTTGGCCCAGCGTGGCCCAACGCTACAGCACGGCGCTAAAAGTCGCGTGGCTAGCAAAGCCCCACTGGTTAGCGCCGCCATCGCTCGACGCATTTGGCAACGCCAATGAGCGGATGGAGGCCGTGATGACACAGGTCAACCGCTACGGGCCGCAGCAAGTGATGCTGTACGACCCGAAGGGAGGAGAGAACTGCTGGGAAGAGAACTACTGGGAAAAGAGTTGCCAGGAAAATAGTAGCCAGGAGAGACTGCTAACGCGGTTGATGGTGGTACCCAACGACTGGCCGCGCCAGGTACCGCTACCGCCTAAGCGGCGTGGTTAATCCACCCGCCTTATACCACCACGAGATTATCGCGATGAATCAGCTCGTGGGCTTCCACGTAACCAAGGATGGCTTCGATTTGGTGGCTTGGCTGGCCCGCTAGCTGGCGAGCTTCGTCGGCCCCGTAATTGACCAAGCCCTTGGCCACGCGAGTGCCCTGCTCATCCACACACAGCACCATGTCGCCGCGCTTAAAACTGCCCTGCACGTCACGCACGCCAACGGCCAGCAGGCTAGAGCCTTTACCACGCAGCACGTTGACCGCGCCCGCATCCAGCACCAGCGTACCGCGCACCTGAAGCTGACCCGCTAGCCAGCGCTTGCGCGCTGCCATAGGGGCTTGATCCGGGCGCAGCAGCGTGCCGAGTGCTTCACCGTTCATTACCCGAGTAATTACCTCCGGCTGGCGACCACTGGCAATCACAGTTACCGCGCCGGAACGCGCCGCGAGCTGGGCAGCGCGCACTTTGGTGCTCATACCACCCCGGCCCAACGCCCCGCCGCTGCCTGCCACGGCGGCCAAGCGGGGGTCGTCAGCACGCCCCTCAGTAATCAGCGTGGCGTCAGGGTTGTGGCGAGGGTCGGCATCGAACAGGCCTTCTTGGTCGGTGAGCAGCAGCAGCGCATCGGCTTCCAGCAGGTTCGCCACCAGCGCGCCGAGGGTGTCATTATCGCCAAAGCGGATCTCGTCGGTGACGACGGTATCGTTTTCGTTGATCACCGGTACCACGCGCATCTCGACCAGCGTGCGCAATGCCGAGAGCGCGTTCAGGTAGCGCTTGCGGTTAGAGAGGTCGTCGTGGGTGAGCAGAATCTGCGCGGTGAGCATGCCGTGGCGAGCAAAGTGCTGCTCGTAGCACTGGGTCAGGCCATTTTGGCCCACGGCGGCGGCCGCCTGAAGCTCGTGCACGGCGCTCGGACGCGCCTGCCAGCCCAAGCGCACCATGCCAGCTGCCACCGCACCGGAGGAGACCAGCACCACCTCTTTACCCTGCTGATGCAGGGCGGCAATTTGATCCACCCAGCCGCCAATGGCCGCTTCGTCCAGACCGCGACCATCATTAGTGAGCAGCGCGCTGCCAATTTTGACCACTACCCGGCGGGCGCTACTCAGCGCCTCACGGCCCGGCAACTGCTCGTTGCTTTCCACGTCGCGACTCTCCCACGCCATTGCGCTCACGCGATTAATCCTAGCTAGTACGCCACTGGCTTACGGGGCGTACTCCACTTCGACATCGTAATCATCGTCGTCGAAATCGTCATCGTCTTCTTCATCATCGCGCTTACGACGACGGCCAAGGCGGGCTTCGGTACGGGCCACCGACTCCTCCTCCATGCGACGGCGCATCTCCTGCTCGCGGGCATGGGCCTCTTCGTCTTCGTTTTCCAGACGCTGCTGCTCGGTGAGCCAGCGGTACGCCGCCTGCACCAGCTTGTCAGTGCCTTCGCTGCTGATCGCCGAAATACGGAACACTGGACCATCCCAGTTCAGCGCCTCGATGATCGCCTGGGCCCGCGCTTCGCGCTCCTCTTCCGGCAGCAGGTCGAACTTGTTCAACACCAGCCAGCGCGGCCGCTCGGAGAGCGCCGGGGAGAACTGGCCCAGCTCGTGCACGATGGCCTGGGCAGCCTCGACCGGATCAGACTCGTCGAACGGCGCCACATCCACCACGTGGAACAGCAGCCGCGTGCGGGTCAGGTGCTTCAAGAAGCGCAGCCCCAGGCCAGCACCGTCGGAGGCACCTTCAATCAGCCCCGGTACGTCGGCCATTACAAAGTGCTCATGCATCCCCAGCTTCACCACGCCCAGGTTTGGCACCAGGGTGGTGAACGGGTAGTTGGCCACTTTGGGCTTGGCCGCAGAGACCGAACGAATCAGCGTCGACTTACCGGCGTTGGGCATGCCCAGCAGGCCCACATCCGCCATCACTTTCATTTCCAGGCGCAGGTTACGACGGTCGCCTTCGGTGCCCGGCGTGGTGCGCCGCGGCGCGCGGTTGGTAGAGGATTTGAAGTGAATGTTACCCAGGCCACGACGACCACCGGCCGCCACCAGCACGACCTGCCCGATCTCGGTCACATCGGCAATCACCTCAAGGGTGTCTTCATCAATCACCGTGGTGCCTACCGGCACTTTTACGTGCAAGTCTTCACCAGCTTTACCGCTCATCTGGCGGCCCATGCCGCCTTGCCCATTTTCAGCTTTGTAGAAACGCTGAAATTTGAAATCAATCAAGGTGTTGAGCGAATCATCACCAATCAGATAAACGCTGCCACCGTGGCCGCCATCGCCACCATCGGGGCCACCCTTGGGCACATATTTCTCGCGGCGAAAGCTCAGACAGCCATTGCCGCCTTTACCTGCCTCAACAATAATCGAGGCTTCATCGACGAACTGCATTGGATTCTCCCGGCCGCTTCCGCCGCCCTCACTGCACTATCCCCACCCGCCTTATGCGGGAAAAAGGGATCGAAAAGACAAAAAAGCCCCGCCATGGCGGGGCTTTTCTTTCGTCATCTTCGCACTGCGCAACCTGAGTTGCTTAGGCAGAAACGATGCTGACGAATTTACGGTTTTTCGGACCTTTGGTCTCGAACTTGACGACACCGTCGTTCAGAGCGAACAGCGTGTGGTCACGGCCCAGGCCAACGCCAGTGCCAGCGTGGAAGCGCGTGCCGCGCTGACGCACGATGATGTTACCAGCGGTTGCCGCTTGGCCACCGAAGAGTTTTACACCAAGGCGTTTGGATTCGGAATCGCGACCGTTACGCGTGGAGCCGGCTGCCTTTTTATGTGCCATTGCAAAATCCTCCTAAAGGGAATTGGCTGCTTACGCAGAAATTCCGGTAATTTTGACTTCAGTGAACCACTGACGGTGGCCCTGACGCTTCATGTGGTGCTTCCGGCGACGGAATTTGATGATCGTCACTTTATCGCCACGGCCGTGGGAAACGATTTCAGCGGAAACTTTGGCACCGCTAATGAAAGGTGCGCCAATGTTTACGTCATCGCCGTCTGCAACCAGCAGCACTTCATCAAACTCAATCGTTTCGCCGGTAGCGACTTCGATTTTCTCGAGCTTGAGGGTTTGACCTTCTTGAACGCGGTACTGTTTACCACCGCTTTTAATAACTGCGTACATGTCGCTCTCCGGACTTGTCGTTAATGCCGGTTACGCCCCGCGTAACCAACGCTCATCGCCTTCCGCTCTTATCGACCTGCTGCGAGTGGCGCCTCTTTTGGCAGCCATCTGACAGGGAGCATGATGAGTGGGTCGCGGATTATAACGACTATCGCTTCATACCACAAGGCCACCGGGGCTTGTCAATCTTCCAAACGCCTGCCTATGCCTGCTTAGCGCGGCTATGCCTTGACGCCTTACAGGCAGCCCCATAGCATGACCCCCACTCTTACCTGCCGCGATGAACGGAACCCATGACAGCCAACGTCTCCCCAACCCCGCCTGCCAGCCCTTCGCCTTCACCGCTGCACGCCGTGGTGGCCGATGATTTTGAGGCCGTCAACCGCACCATTGTGACGCAGTTGAATTCTCGCGTGCCGCTGGTGGAAACCATCGGCCAGTACATCATCGAAAGCGGCGGCAAGCGCCTGCGCCCGCTGCTGGTACTGCTGGCAGCGCGCTCGCTGGGCTACGAAGGCGACAAGCACATCACCCTCGCCACGCTGATCGAGTTCATGCACACCTCGACCCTGCTGCACGACGACGTGGTGGACGAGTCGCACATGCGCCGGGGCAAAAAAACCGCCAACGACGCCTGGGGCAATGCGCCCTCGGTGCTGGTAGGCGATTTCCTCTACTCCCGCTCGTTCCAAATGATGGTGGATGTAGGCTCCATGCGCATCATGGCGATCCTATCCGGAGCCACCTGCGTGATCGCAGAAGGTGAAGTGCTGCAGTTGACCAACATTGGCAACCCCAGCATTTCCGAGGCGGATTACTTCGAGACCATCCTAGGCAAAACCGCGATGCTGTTTGAAGCGGCCTCCCATAGCGGCGCAGTGCTCGCAGAAGCTACGCCAGAACAGGAGCGCGCCCTGCAGCATTACGGCCGCTACCTGGGTCTCGCTTTCCAACTGATTGACGACTTGCTGGACTATCAAGGCGACGCCGAGGCAATGGGCAAAAACGTTGGCGACGACTTGGCCGAAGGCAAGCCCACGCTACCGCTCATTCACGCCATGGAGCGCGGCACCCCTGAGCAAGCCAAGCTGATTCGTCAGGTGATTCGTAAAGGCGGCCTGGAACAATTAGACGACGTACTGGCAATTATTCACGACACCGGGGCGCTGGCGTACACCCGAGCACGGGCAGAAGAGATGGCGGACAAAGCACTGGCTGAGCTAGATGCCCTGCCCCCCAGCCCTTATCGCGACAGCATGGCTCAACTTGCCCGCTTAGCCGTGGACCGCCAAGCCTAACTGCCAGCGTTCTTCACGTTGCACAAAGAAAGGGCATGAAAAAAGACTAGCGTCTCCCCACTTTTCCACAGGTGGTGCTGTAACTGCCTGAATAGCGTTGAAAATTTCAGTGCTATCAACGAGATCGGGGCTTTCCCGCCGGTATCATGTTGTTACCCCTAACACCATGAACCAAAAGGAAAACCCCGATGCTTCAAGATGCCAAAGACCGCGCCAAATGGAAAGCTCGCCTGATCGGCTGGTGTGACGACCTGTCGGATCACCTCGCTCGCCCCGTCGTGAAGCTGGCGGCAGAAACGCTCTTTGGCATCCTGGCCAGCGGTAGTTTGCGCCAGGCCGAGATCGCCCGCGCCTTGAAGGAACCCTGTCGGCTGCACCACACGCAGAAGCGGTTGTCGCGCATGCTGTCCCGGCACAGCGAGCTTGCTTGGGCCGCGGAGCAACTGCAGCTCCAGCGGATCACGCCTTACATCACCGATGACATGGTGCTGGCCATCGATCCGGGCGACCTGAACCGGGATGGCGCCCCGGCCAGTGAATACCGAACCCGCGTTCGCGACGGTGATACCGGCGAGATCGTCGGCGGTTATCCGCTGATCAGCGTGGTGGCACGCGACCTGAAGCGGGGCACCACCTGGCCACTGCTCACGCGGCTGCTATCGCCGGCTCGCGGCAGCTACCGCAGTGAAAACACCGATATCCTGAGCGTGATGGATACCGTGCAGCGCCATGTGGAGGGCCGGCCACTGTGGGTCATCGATCGTGGCGGCGATCGAGGGCGGCTGTGGGATGCCTGGCTGCGCGCCGAGCGTCATGTGCTGGTCCGGGCCGCCAATCAGCGCTTCTGGCAGTGGCGAGATACCGCCAAGACATCGCAGCAGATTGCCCGAGATCTGCCACTGAAACACCGCGGCCACTTGCGCCGTGGGCAGCATATCCCGGTGCGGTTCGGCATCACCAAGGTCACACTGCGGGAGCATCCGGAGACGCCGCTGTGGATGATCGTTGTCGATCATGAGAAGTCGGAGCGCCTGGTGCTGGTGACGACGCGCCCGGTGCGTGGTCGCCGCCAAGGCGAGCGGATGATTCAGGCTTACCTGGATCGCTGGGCCTGCGAGGAGGGGTACCGGTTCACCAAGCAGGGGTTCGGCCTGGAGGGTGTCCAGGCGCGCCGTTTCACGACGCTGCAGAACCTGGTGGCGCTGGCCAGCCTGGCCTGGGCACTGCTTGCGGCCTATCAGGACCGAGCGCCGGAGTTGGTGCGGCACGCGCAACGTCAGAAGCGACACCACCGGCTGATATTCCCGTTCTATAGCCTGCAGCGAGGCTGGCAACGGCTGTTTGCTCAAGGCCGAAGTGTTTTCTACCCCCTCTGGAGAAGAGCGCCAGACGCCGAGGCACGAATACCAGGCTTGTTCACCTCCTCAGGAGGACTATGCCGATGACACGCCGGAAAAAATGGGGAGACCCTAGATGAAAAAAGAGGCTTGAAAAAAGCCCTTCGCCTGCGTATGATTCGTCCCGTTGTTGAGCGCGCCTCAGCAACGTTCGGAATATAGCTCAGCTTGGTAGAGCGCTGCCTTCGGGAGGCAGAGGTCGTAGGTTCGAATCCTGCTATTCCGACCAAAGAATCCATCAAAAACGGCCACTTAGCTAAACCAGCAAGTGGCCGTTTTTCGTTGGGTCTGGCGCTAGGTGACATATAGGTGACACCCGTCTGAAATTTCGGCTTTTCTAAGCTCTCCAGAACAAGAGAAGGGCCGTGACGAACGCAGCCCTTCAGTGTGACGATAACCCCCAACGGGGAGTATCCTCATTGTTCCATCCCTGCATCATCCCCGCTTAGCTCCGTGTAGTCGCTCTCATAGGTTTCACCGGGATAGGTGCCATCGTCATGCTGTAAGCCAAGGCGCCTAGCCCTACCAATCATATTCCGCTCGACTTCAGCAGCATGCTCTAACGCAGCCTCAATGTTCTTTCGCATGGCTTCATGGTCAATGGGAGTAATAGTGGGCTTCTCTTCGATCTCCACCTTGTCTTTCCACAATTCAGGCTGCCGGTTCTTCAGCCACAAGCGAGCGGCCTGGGTGTCCGGTGGGTAGTGGCGATGAAGCCCGGTTAACGTGACCTCGCCTTGGTAGTTGGAGACGTGGGTCTCTGGCAGTACCACCCCGACAGCTCTCTTGTAGAGTGCTTCAGCTACCTCGGCATCTGCCAGCGCTGCCCCTCGCCTTATGGACTCTAAAAATTCCGGGTATTCATTACACCAGTTGTAGATTGTGGCCTCGCTCACCTCGAAGAATTCCGCCACCTGACTGCGCGTCATGCCCAGCAGCATCAAGCGGTAAGCCTGCTCTGCATACTCAGGCTGGTATTCACTGGGTCGGCCTCGGTCGTTGGTTACGGGCGTAACCTCTTGCGTAACCTGGGGCGTAACCGTAACCCCGTGCGTAACCTCCTCCTCTGTGTTGCTGGCAGGGTCTGTAGGCTGTGCCCGCTTTTGCCATTCATCCGCTTTGGCACGCCTGCTAACAGCCACCCGCGATACAGGTAGCGATAGCTCTCGAACCAACCAGGCGAAGCCCTCGCGGGAATCCGCCTCCCACAGCTTACGGGCTTTCTGCCACTGCCTCGTGGTCATCTTCGCTGCCATATCATCACCTGCGCTAAGCGTGTCTGTGTCTTTTAGAAGCCGTTTTGAGGCTGCGCCCCTTGCCAGCCTTGACCATCCCATGCCGTCAGCGTCGCAAACGTCACGGGTATCTGCATTTGTACAAAGCGACCGAGTTTGTCGGAAGGCGAGTTAAGCGGTAGACCAATGCTCTCGATAACCAGCGGGGCAAAAACACGTTGCTTGTAGCGAACGGCCAACAGTGCGGGGACTTCAGACGGCAACGCAGCTTCAACCAAAGACTTTGCCGTTCTGTTTTCAGATCCCGCCCAATCTAGTGCTGCCGTGAGTAGCGTTCCCTCAGGTGCTAAGTAGCGAGGTAACGCCCAATCCATTAAAAGGTTGATGGCTTCCTCTACTTCTGTCTGAGGGTCACGCCAGGCGCGAAGCATGATCGTCACGTTCAACTTGATAGGTGCCATTCCGGTGAACACCTGTGTCGAATTCAGCTTGGTAATGCCCGTACGCCCACGCGCATGCTCAACGGCGGCGGTCGTTTTATCAGCGAAGCTACCCGGCGTGGCCTTGTCGAACTTCTCCCGCTCTTCGCTGGATAGCATCCCCCTCACGGTTTCAATAATTGGCTGAATCGTCCCAGATTGGAGCATTGCGCTAAGACTGGGTGAAAGTGAATCTGAGCCCGAGTTTTCAAACGGCGATCGCCAGTCGAATGTTGCTTCTAGGTTGGCATCATCCACGAACAAGCACTGAAGGATGCTGCCGTTCTCGTAAAGCGGGTCGCCGTTAGGGCCCACCTCGTAGATGCTAGCGATTAGGTGCTTATTGATGCCGTCCCAGTGGGGGCCAATGCCCCCACCTGGTGCGGCAGCGGTAACCCGCATATCAGAAAGCCGCGTTGCCATATCAATCTTCTCCCTCAGCGCATTTATGAACCGCTTGAAGTAATAGGCGTGCGTTCTGAAGTCGCATCATGGCAGCCTTTAAAGCGTTTTCATCGTTACCGTATAACCGCTTATCGGCCTGAAAGCGCTGCACTGCCGGGAAGGTTTCTAGCACGTTCAGCAATTCCTTGGTTTGCTCTTCAAGGGTGGCGTGGATCTCTGCCGGAGCGGGTGTCACGTTGCTTATGCTCATGCGGTCAACTCCCCGGGCGTTTTGGCTTGCTCCATCATCTGTAAGCGATGGACATAGCTACCCAAGCGCCATTGGATATTCTCACCAGTGGTAGGTAACGCTTCGAGTTTCGCTGATAGCTCATTGACAGCTGACTTTTCTGGTTTCGCTCGACCGGCTGCCTCTTCAGGCGTTAAACCCGCGTCGATAAGGCGTTCAATCGCCACATGGCGCTCACGGTCTAATTGTTTAATGCGCTGCTCAATACCCAGCTTCTCATCCGTAAGGCGACGCTTCTGGTTGTGAAGTGCAACGGTGGTGCTTTGAAGCACATTATCGAGCGTTTCCCTTTGGCTCAGCAGACGACCATCCTCTTTCCCCACTGCCTCTTTAAGCTTCTCAGCGTCTTCGACTTTGGCTCTCAGGTCTAAAAGCAGATTGGTGACGGATCCGTCATGTTCATCCAGCAAAAGAGAGATTCGCGCTTTTCGCGGCGCCTTCGCCATGTCGGCAGCGAGCTTATCAAGTCGTGCCAGTAGACTCTGGCCTTCGGCCGCCAAGCGCGGATCTGCCAGGGTATCAAGTTGAACAGCGGCGGTTTTAAGGCTTGTGGTGGTGTTTTCAGTCATGGGTAGTTCTCCGATTAGTGGTGTTTGATGAGTTGCTGAAGCTGCCCTTTGGCAGCGGTGATTGATTGCTGGGCTTGTCTCGCCCAAATACGGCGCAATACGCATAGCTGGTTGTGGGCAGCACGATCGCCGGTGATAACGCGGCGGCTAAGCGCATCTTCCAGCCGCTGGCGCTCCTGTGGCGTGAGAGGCGCGTTATTTTTTGGCATTGCGCATCCCCGTCAGGAGCTCTTCGGCACGCTCAACGCCCATTTCAGCTACCATCCGCTCAAATGCGGCGTCACCATCGGCGGTGTTCATCTTCGCTAGCACTTCCAGTTTCTTACTGCCGTTGGCGAGTTTGTCCGGCTTAGTCTTCGTCGCTCGGCTCTTTTTGCGCAGCGATGCCCGGGAACGGTCAAACTCCCTATCACCCGTCACAGCGCGCCCACCGGTAGGCCGTGCCGCCTGCTTGTCAGCCATGCGATCGGCGTCTTTCTGAAGCTGGCGTATGTGGCCACTGCCATCGCCGCTCTTACGGCCTTTCTCGATAGCGCGCGCCAAGAACATTTGCACGGCGTTGCCTGCCTCGATCTCCGACATCACGCGCAGTACGTGCTTGCAGGCCACGCCCACCAGGTTGGGGTTTCGAATCTTGGGAAAGCCGTCTTCACGCGGACCTGCGTTAAAGTTGCCTACGGTGGCTAAGTAGCGGTACCAGTAGCGGTGACGTCCACAGTCGCAGTTGAACCGGATGCCTTTCTTGCGAAGCTGCCAAGCCGCTCGCTGGGCCGTGTCTTCGCCTGCAATAACCTGCTCGGGGTAGCCGGTAAACTCCACCATGACGTGGTGACGGCTTACATCGCTATCAGGCCCTGCGTTGGTCATGAAACGCACTTCCAGGGCAGTTACCTTGCCGCCTGCCTTCAGCGCACGAGCGCCAGCGGGTATGACCGTGGTGATTTGAGAGCGAGCGCGCTTCCGGTCTTCAGACAGGGACATATCGACCACTTGGCGTGCCGTAATGCCCCCTTCAAAGCGGCGGCCTAGCTCGCGGGCCTTTTGGCGAAGCTGTGCCAGATCATCTGACGTCATGGGGCGAAGTTCGCCACCCAACATGGTCATCATCAAGCCGCCAGCATTGACCGGTACGTTGCCCGATCGCATTTGCTCGGGGCTTAGAATGTTCTCAGCTTTGGCGCGCTCGCTAAGCTGTTCGCTCTGAACCTTGCGCGCCTCAGCCGCGGCGCCCTTCAGGTTAGCGGCGTTGTTGGCTGGCGCTGGCCTACGTGCGCCAGCCATTAGCCTTCGTCCGCGTTAGGTTCTTCGTCTGATGCATCCATGCATTGGAGGAGGATGCATTCACGAAGGGAGGAAATGGCCAGGTCAATACCCGCTAGTCCGAGAATGGCGCGGCCCTGGGTAAGCTGCTCACCTGCGGCCACCTCGAGCAGCTCACTGGCTAGGGCTTCGAGGATGCCTTCAACGTCATTGAGCAGCGTTATTTGCTCTGACTGCTCGGAAGTATCGCTATCGTTCTGGTAGTTATGAGTAGTTTTAGGCATGAGTACTGGCTCCTTGGGCGACTGGCTTAGCACCTGGCGCACTGGTGGCATCCTCTAAGGCGCTTTCGAGCCATGCAGTAAGGTCGCTGAGGCGGTAACGGACAGTCGTATCTAACTGGACGTGCTTTGGAGCTGGACGGCCAAGCATTCGCCCACTGCTACGGGCATTCGCTAGCAGTGATGGAGAAACACTTAAAATATCAGCCGCCTCACAAGGTCGGATTAGTACAAGACTCGGATCCAGATCATATGCAGCATTGATAATGGCTTCACGCCTCTCTTTGCGGGCTTTTGACTCATTGGTGGCTTTCATTGGCGCTTCCTCTGTTTGAACGCACTGACCACAATGAGGCATATGAAACAGTCAATTTGGGCATTTTTCCGGTTACAACAAAGCGAATGCCTGATACGCAAAACCCCGCACCATGGCGGGGTTATAAGCAAGAAAGAGGCGCTAGAAGTGAGGCTCGGGGGGAGGGCAAGCTATCTTCAAGTCTTCCAGAGTTTCGGCGGCCTCAGCGATTACCTGACGACTCACGTAGACGCTGGCGCGTTTCCCAAGAATCCCCACCGCTTCATCGAGCTCTGTAATGGTCAATGCCAAGCGCGCACCGCCTCGCATGTCTTCCCATTGGGTATTGAGCTCTGCCACCCTTTCCAGGGCAGCTTGTGCCGCTTTGGCAGCGGCATCGACGTTAGCAGCCATCTCCCGAAACTCAGCAAGATGGATGTCACGTTGAGCGATCTCGGCGATGTAATGCATTCGGTCTCGCGCCGCGGACTTATTGCACAAGCAGGCGAGCTCTCTCCATGTTGGTCCCGGCTCGTCGGGCTCGCTTTCCTCAGTCAGCCCAAGCAAGAAGTCACCTTTCACGCCGCAGACCCGGGCGATGCAGTTTGTTATCCACCCCGGCACGCCATCATCTACATCAATACCAAGCTCCAGACACTTCATCCACTGAACGGAAATGCCGATCAAGTTGGCTAACTCCGTTCTGGAAAAGCCGGCAAGGCTTCGGGCATCCTGAATCTTCTTTCCGAGTTGCTTGTTAATTTTTGTCAACTCTTGCCGGTTCGGTGGTTGCATACAGGCACCTTCAAATATGGAATTAGACGATTGGCGGTAGATCGTCATCAAGCAAGGCGTTCACCAGCCCTTGCAGGCGGACAAGGCGTACACGCACCAGGGCGGCCAGTGTGCCCGTTGGTAGCCGCTGGTCGATGGTTTCCAGCGTGGCCGCGCAGCCCATTAAGGTTTCGTGATCGTGGTCTGACCCCAGCGCTATCCACACCATGTAGGCGCTGTGTGCAACGTCCGGGGCGATACCGTGAAGGTTGGCCGCCAAGCGGCGGGCTTCGATGATGGCTTCATCTAGCATGGCGGCCGCCTCCCTCAATTCATTGTGGCGCTTGTCGGCGTAGGCTTGGGCGGATGGTTTACCGGGCATACTCACCCTCTCGCTTTAGTCGAGTGATAACCAAATTGGCAGCGTTGCGACCTGCATTATCTTTACGGTGTGGCTTCGGCTCTAAGCTTGCTGCCATCTGCCAGGTTTCAACGTAACGCTCGGCTATACGTTGCTGAATACGTGGATGAAGGCGTAGTAGCCCCATGGCAACATGGCGGCGATCTTCCGGCGCTAGGGGGCATTGTGTAGCGATCCACGTTAACCAATCGGGAGCTTCCTCGCTGTAGGTAAAACCTTCTGTGGCTGGCGCAACTTTTACCCCCTGATAATCCTCTGAAAGTTGCGCTGTTTTTGGGCCTTCGGTTGCGGCTTGGTTGCGTTGCTGGTTGCGCTCTTTTCTCTGCAAGTACCTGTTCGCAAGAGTTTTTAAATCGACGGTTGCGCTATCGGTTGCGCCATCACCTGAAAAAGTTGCGCTTCCTTTCTGCGAAAGTTGCGCGTTGCGTTGCCTAGGGGGCGCAACCCGCAACTTTGGATCAGTGGGCATCATGGCTTAGGCTCCCGCTTAGGCTTGGTGTATAACCCTTCGCGCTCGGCACGTTTCGCGTGTCGGTTGACGTTGGACTTGTTAATCTCCAGTTCTCGCGCAACTTCGACTTGGGTGAGCCCTTCGTTAAGCAGAGAAACGACACGCTGATACGTGCTGTCCTGTAGGGATTGATAGGCCCAAGAAATGCGTCCGCCTGGTGCGCTTACTAACTCTATTTCACGGCTCTTAGCATCATCGCCGTAGAAACCACGATTCTTTTCAAAATGAAGCTCGAATTTAGCCCCCTGGGCGTCTTCCTCGCCTTTGGGATAGCGTAGGGCTATGACCGTATCAAGTACGTCCTCTCGTCGGCTGGTGCCACGTTGCTGGCCTCCCTTGCCACTGTGGTGAACGAAAAGCACAGTTTTGCCCTGGGCGCGCATGCGCAGTGCCCACTCTTGAACCCCTAGCCATGACTCACCTTCGTTTTCTTTACCGCTGCGGCATAGTGTGGCGATGTTGTCCACCACGATCAGCTTGGCGGGATCGGTGAAAGGCTCAATCGCAAGTTGCCCCTCTAGGCTGGCCAAGTCAGGCATACCGCGTTCCTGTAGGTCAGGCGTAAGGATTTGTAGGTTATCAGGTGGGGCTTGGTAGGGAGCGCTGTTCACAATGCTTACAAAGCGCTCCTGAAGCGCTACAGCGGGCATCTCTCCATCGATATAAAGCACTGGGATGGGCTCAGGTGCTTCCCATCCAAGAAAATCGCCTCCTGAAGCACTAGCGTAGGCTACGCCCATTGCGAACCACGTCTTGCCCAGCCCGCGTGGTGCGTAGACCATCGCCAAGCCGCTTGACGGCAGCCATGGGGATAGCAGCATTGTGCGCTCTGGTAAATCCATGCCAATTAGGCCGGGTAAGCTAACGGCGTTCAGGCGCATTTCGTTGACTGTTTCCTGCACGGCTGCGGCCACTTTTCGAAGGTTGGGAGCTGCTGTCATAGCGCCAGCCCTCCCCCTAGCCGTGATAGGTCGTTAAAGTCTGTAACGCCCTCGTGAGTCTCAGGCCACACACAGCGCGCCCCAATGGCTGAAGCGGCTTCCTTGCCCTTGGTCACGCCAGGATTGCCAGCGGTGCCATGGTCGTTATCAGCGCATACGATAATGGGGTGCATGGGGTAGCGATCGCGTAGACTTTTCGCCACCGGCAGCAGGTTGCCCGCATTCATGGCAGCAGCTACCGCGTAGCCTGTCGCTTCGTGAAGGGTGGCAGCGGTTGCCCAGCCTTCAGCTATCAGCAATGGTTGGTGCTGCACAATATTCCCTATTGGGGAATAGCAGCCTTTCACCTTGCCACCTGTCTGGAAGTATTTGGACCCATCCGGTGCGATGGTCTGCCAATTCACTAGGCGATGCCCATCGGTAAGCGGGACCACCAGCAGGCCGCGCATCTGGCGTAGGTTGTGGGGTTTTACTCCCTTGGTGGCTAGGTAGGCATGGGTAGGGCTTGCAGGCACCAGCAGCGGCCATTCACAGCGCGTCTGGTCGGCTGTCTTAGCGTGTTGCTGGCGCTGCTCTTCCTCGCGTTTCTCCCGTGCCCGCTGGTAGGCTAAACGGGCCTCAGCGGCGGCTGTGGGGTCAATCTCGCCGCCAATGCCGATAGTGTGCTGCTCTCCGGTATGCCAGAAGCCATAAACGCCCACTTCCAGCGAAGGGCACACATACCAGCCGTTACGGTTGCCTTTAGGCTTGTCGGCACTATCAAAACGGTGCAGGGCACCATCTGCGCGGATTGCCAGCCCGGTAACGCCATAAGCGGCTAAGGCATCGACTAGCGCCTGCTCAATGCTGCTATACTGGTTTTGCGTTGGCAGGACGCTTGCACGGGCCTCGGCTCCTCTATTGAGGGCCGGGGCTTGTTGCTTTGTGGCTGTCATCACTCACCCCCGGCCACCAGGCTGCCCAAGGCATGGGCACGCTTGGTCATCTCTATCGCGATCAGGTCGCTTGCATCCAGCAGGCCGCCTAAGAACTCAGGCTCACTGATTCGGATAAAGTGATTGAGCGTGGCTTGGGCGCTTGCGGCCATCTCCATAAAATCGGCGCTTAATTCGCACTCAATGATGGCTGACTCAGCGGCTTCATTAACGCTTACGACGGCTGGCGAGCTCATTTCACCGGCCAATTCACCCTCATGATAAATCCGCTTCGACGCGCCAGCACTGGGCAGTTCGACGCTACCGTTTTGCTCAATCTGGTCAGCCATGGCGCGCAACTGCGCTACCAGCTCGAGGCTGTCTTCAGCATGCAGAGTAATATCGGTGGTGATCATTGTTTGCCCCCTTCCTGCTCAATCGAACCGCCTAGCTCACTTACATCGTCAGCACCTTCCCGGGTGATTTCATGCCCAAGTTTGGCTAGGCGTGCCGCCGTCTTGTGTTCGCCGCTTTCAAGCATCTTTGCGATGGCGTCAAACAGCGCGCTAGCGTGCTCAAAGCGAATCTCTGCAATCTCGACGTCGAGCATAATGTGCTGAATGGCTGCCTTATCCATGGGATACCTCCGATTGCATCTGGCTAGCTGCAAGGGCTTCTTCAAACAGGTGCGCGTAGTGAGTAAGTGCACTAGGCATTATTTCGTGGCCACGCTCTTCTGCATCAGCAGCTTCTTGCCGCATCGTGCGAAGTAGGCCAGTGAGCTTGGTACCGGGGTCGGGGACTGGCTGGGGCTTGTGTGCAGTGGTTTGAAAGAGGCAGGTGGTAAGTTGCTCTAACGTATCGAGGTGGTGCTGGGTACCATACAAAACAGCCGCCAAGACGTGGGGCGCAACCTGCTTATCACCTTCAGCGGCATCGTTAAGCGCGATCTCCACCAGCGCGACGGTGTTACGCAGAATATTAAGATGCTGACTGGCTTCGTTGTAGGCTTGAAAGTCGCTCATGAGCGCACCTCCTGTTCTTGCGAGGCGCGATCGATGGCATCCAGGGCGCCGTAACCGCGATTGGCAAGTTCATCAATGGCGGATAGCAGGCAGCCAATATGACTATCATCGAATATCGATTTTTCGCCTTCGCTGGCCTTGCGGATCAGGTCTTCCTGGATGATGTGGGTAAGACCGCTAATGGTGCCGAACAGATCGTCTAGCTTTTCGAGTTGGGGCTGAACGCGACTCATGCCACACCCCCAGCGCTGCACTTGGCGGCTTCCTGGGCGCGGGCTTCTAGCTGTTGAGCTTTTTCAATATGGGAGTTGTAACGCTTTAGGCGGGTACGGGTGCTGGAATCAGCGAACAAGGCGGCTTTCGCCATTGCACGATGGGCAGCGGCGCGGCCTTTAAGGCTGCGGGTAATCAGGCTGGATAGGCGGATTGATGCCGTCATTGGTGACACTCCTAGAGTTGAGGAGTCGCCACGATCCTTCCTACGGGATTGGGTGGCGACTGTACGCAGGGTAGGAAACCGGCACTCTAGGAAACCGGCCAAGCCGAAGCTTGCCCACGCACAGCCGCCATGACGTTCAGCGGGCACAAAAAAAGCGCCTGCTGATATGGGGGCGCTGTTGCGCCTAGAGATAAACGGGTTCCTACGCCCGGCTGACGATTTTGCGCCAGCACATGAAGCATAGCCGGGGTTGGTAGCAGAGGTCAACATTAGGCCACCTCCCGACGCTTTACGTTTTCCTCAGCGATACTGCCCACGGCGTCACCAGCGCGCAGCCATTCCAGCACATCAGCCAAGCGATAACGGATGCGGCGGCCACGGCGCACAAACTTGGGCGCTGGGCGACCAAGCAATAAGCCAGTGATACGGCTCTTGCGTGCCGTACCCGGCTGAGCAGGTATCAGGTGGGGGAATACAGCGCGTTCGGGTAGCTCGATCAATGCAGGGTCGAAACCTGCACGATAGCGCTCAAGGGCACCCTCTAGCAGGGTGGTAGGGGTTTGCGTTCTGTCAGTCATTGCAGCGTCTCTCTGTTCATAATGGACGCTGACAATGGTGAGCTGTGAATTAAGCCCAAAACAGATAGAACAGTTGGGTAGGTTTCGTGGAAAAAGGGTGGGTAGGTTATTTTAAAGCCCCGTTAATAGGGGCTTTTATAGGTGGGTAGGTTATTTTCCTACTGATGTCGCGCCACCACGCTTGTTCCAGTTTGCGATTATGGCAATCCGACTCCTCGCCTCCTTTGAAAGGCCGGGTTGATGGCGAACCAGCCACTCATCTAGCGCCGCCTTAACAGCCTTTCCGGCAGGAAGGTGGGGGCTAACAGATCGCCAGGCATCTAGCGCTATGGCTAGCTCTTCAGGCATAGCGCTATCGGCTTCGTGTTGAATGTTTGCGTCTATGGCCCGAAGTATCTTCTTGATGCGCTTCGTCATCATGGGGAAGTCTAGCTCAGTGTGGTTATCCGCCCATTTCAGCCATTGAAGGTATGGCTTTTCGTGTTTCTCAATACCCTCTTCCTGCATCAGCCTAAAAACCACTTCCAGAGCGTCTACCTGCCATGGGTGCAGCCTCTCAAGGGTGTTTATAAAGCTGCTTGGCTGGATATTGGCCAGAAGATATAAAGCGTCTTGTGCTCGTATTGATGGACGGGCCAGCCAGAACAAGTCATCGGATGGTTGGTTGTGGCTTTCGCACTGACTTTTTCTGGCAAGGTTCATGAAGTCGGAATTCATGCGCTACTCCTAACGCACTCCAAGTAGATTGGCTGGCTAACACGGTGGAGTTATCCGCGCTTTCAGGTGATCGGCCCTAGCCAGCCAAAGCGGGCGGCATGTGCCGCGTTAATCTTCTAGCGTGAGCTGGCGAATATGAATGCCCATGGCGGTGGCCAGCTTCTTCAAGGTGGTATGGCGAGGCTTGGCGCTGGCGCTTTCCCACTGTGCTACCTGCGCCTGGGAGACGCTCAGGCGGCGCGCAAGCTCAGCCTGGGTGATATCAAGGTACTCGCGCCAGCAGCGTGTTAGCGGCACGTCATCGACCAGGTGGCGGCTTACGATCTCATGCGGCAGCGTCAGCGCGTCAACCTCTCCAGCACGCTCCACCAGGGCAGTAAACTGCTCTAATGGCAGCACGGCATAGCGGCGGCCTGCCTGCTCGCTAATTTGGTAATCAATAAGTGCGTTCATCGCGTTTTTTCACCTCCTCGATAGAGACCACTTGAAGGCCCGTTTCCACATCGAACAGCACACGATAGCGGCCTACACGTAGGCGGTATTGGTACTGGTGGCGGGTGAGGGGCTTGATGTCGTGGGTCTCTTTACACTCTGGCCAAGTGGTTAGGCTGCCCACCCGTTCAATGACCATGGCGCGGTCAGACGCATGTAGCTTCTTGGCTTGTTTGGCCGCTTTAAGCGTCCATTGCACTTGATAGGTCATAAGGTTTTATAAGTTTAGGCGTTGGTTGAGACAACGGCAAGCGTTGCGTTGGGCTCATTGCTTTCGCTTGTCAGTGAGTCGCCACCCGGCACCTGCTGGGCGAACGCTTCTACGATGTCGCGCGTATGGTCAGGGCGAAGGTGGGCGTAGTGCTGAATCGTCGTCTGTATGTCGCTATGGGCCATCAGTTTGGATACCGCCAGCAAGTCAGCACCGGCCATTACCAACTGGGACGCGAAGTTATGCCGAAGGGTATAAAGCACCAGGTCGCTGGGTAATTCGGCAAACTTGCGCACTTTGGCCCATGGCTTTTGCATTACGGTTCTGTCAAAGCGTTTACCGGTTTCCGGGTTAGGAAACACAAGCCCTGTCTTGGGCTTTCCCTGCTGTTCGTGCCAAGTATTCAAAACGGCTGTGGCCGCGCTGGAAAGCGGGAAGGTTTGTGGCTCTGGGTGATGGTGCGCAGTTTTCTCGATGGTCTTACGGATCGTCTTGAACGTTAGGTTCACGTGCTCCCAACGTAGGCCCGTAATGTCACCAGGCCGAAAGCCCGTGTAATACATGGTGAGCACCCACGGCTTCACATGATCGACGTAATCAAGGCTATCCAGATCGGGCAAGTAGGGCTTCCCATGGGCGCGGCTGCTGCGTCGCTGTTCGCGCCTCCCCTCTTGGTAAGCGTCTAGGCCAGCAAACAGGGCTTCCACCTCTTGCGGCTCAAGATAGCGTCGCTGTGAGGCTTGCTCGGTCATTTCCTCATCAGTGAGCGCGGGACGCTGCAAGCTGATACGCGCAAGCGGGTTAACGGGAATTACACCGCGTTTAGCGGCGTGTGATAGCACCGAGCAAAGCGCACCAAATGAGCGTTCGAGAGTGCTGAAAGCAAGCGGTTTATCGGCGCTTTCCTGCTTAGCCTGCCAGCGCTCCACGTCTGCTTGAGTCAGATCCCCCATTGGTTTATCTAACCAGTCAGCAAAACCCTTTTCTATGCGCCGCAGCGTACCAGCACCGTCTTTACGACGACCCTGGTAAGCGGCATAAGGGCCAGAGAGATACGCGCGTAACGTTAACTGTTCTTGGCGCTGGCTTTCGGCCTTGGCCGCTTCGATAACAGCGCGGGGGTCTCCCCCTTGCGCAACAATGGCGAGGGCTTCGGTAGCATCCCGGCGGGCCTGGGCAAGTGTTAACGCGCCATAGGTGCCCAGCGTCATCATTCGGCGCTTGCCCGTCTTGGTGCGGTAGTAAAGGCGAAAGGTTAAGCCGCGCATGCTTGAGCGCACATGGAAGCCAGCAAGCTCGGTATCCCACACATCGGCGGATGGCTGTTCTCGCGCCAGCTTTTCGACGCTCTTGGAGGTCAGCTTTATGCGGGTTTCAGTGCCTGCCATGATGCGCCTCATTTTCTAGGTGACAGATAGGTGACACTTAGAGGATATATCTAGGCACATCAAGGAACAAGGAAGAACCTAAACAACAAAAGCAAGTGGTTGTATGTAAAGGATATATTTATTCATTATTGTTTATACCTGTTCCTACTTATTTACCCCATAAACGCCTTCGGGAGGCAGAGGTCGTAGGTTCGAATCCTGCTATTCCGACCAAGAATTCAATGAAAACGGCCACTTAGCTCTTAGAGCAAGTGGCCGTTTTTGTGTGCGTGCGGGTTAGCTCGGCGGGTTAAGCAGGCCGACCACGCTGACCAATATCAGCACGGCGCCCAGCACGCGGAAAAACAGCCCGGTGTCGGCATTCAGCAAGTAGCGGTGGGCTTTTTCGCCGAGTAAGTGGCCGACAAAAGCGCAGGGCAACAGCCAGAGCTGGTGGATGAGCTGTAGGTCAACGCCCGCAATCACAAACGACACCATTTTGATCACGACCAAAATAAACCACAGCACAAACATGGTGTCGCGTAACTGCTCTTTCGCGACGTGAGTGGCGAACACGGACACAATCAGCGGTGCGCCAATCAGCGACGTGCCGCTAACGTAGCCTCCCAGCCCCAGCAGTACATAATCCACGTACTTATTGTTACTTCTAAACGGTTTATTCAGCACATAGCCGATAGCGTAGATGATCACGATACCGAAGATGATACTGGTCATCACATTGGCGGGCAGAGTGAGCAACCCAACTACCCCTACCAGCTTGGGCACGATCATGATCTTGAGCGCTTTACCTAAATAGCCCCAGTCGATGTTGCTCTGAACCGCAGCGCTGCTGCCCGCCTGCTGCAGCTGACGATGCCCATTCCAGGCAATCCAACTGGAAAAAATCAGCAGATGAATAGCAATAATCGGCAGGAACACCAATGGTTCGTTGACGACGAGCAGGAGAAACGGCAGCGCCAATACCGCGCCGCCAAAACCTAAGCTCGTGCGCACAAAACCGCTCCAGGCAAAGATCAGCCCAATCAGCACGTACTGATACCAAAGTAAATCTGCCATAGCGTTGATAGGTTTCCTTACAGTGATGGGATCAGCCCAGCTGCCACCAGCGCGGCAGCAGTGCGCGCACCTGGGCATGGGCAAAACGGTCATCCATTAATACCACAACCCCTTCATCGTCGGGGCTGCGGATCACTCGCCCGGCGGCCTGTATCACCTTGATCATCCCAGGAATACGGTAGGTATAGTCGTCTCCCCGGCCAAAGCGCGCCTGCAATCGGGCTTTCAGCGCTTCGTTAAAGTCGTTAAACGGCGGCAAGCCCAGTGTTGCCACAAAGGCACCGATCAATCGTTCACCGGGAAGGTCAATGCCCTCCGCAAAGGCACCGCCCAACACGGCAAAACCGATGCCTTTACCGCCGGGGGCAAAGCGCGCCAAAAACGCCTCGCGCTCAGGCTCCTGCATGCCGCGCGTTTGCCCGAAAACGGGAATCTCAGGGTGCGCCTGCTCGAATGCGTTCATCACCTGTTCGAGGTAAGCAAAGCTACTGAAAAATGCCAAGTAGTGCCCCGGCTTGTGCTGATAGTGCGCCGCCAGTGTCGCAACAATCGGAGGCACCGACGCCGTGCGCTGATGGTAGCGGGTAGAGATCTCGCTACGCACATGGACCTCCAGCTGCTGCGCCACGAAGGGAGAGGCCACCTCGCGCCAGACGCTGTGCTCCGGCAGCCCCAGCAGGTCGCGATAGTAGTGAAAGGGCGACAGCGTGGCGGAAAACAGCACCGTGCAGTGAGCGCGCTTAAAGCGCGGGGCGAGAAAGTCCGCCGGGATCACATTGCGTAGCCCAAGCACCGCACTTCCTTTGCCCTGACTTTCCAGATCGCACAGGGAATGCTCGTCAAACGATTCCGCCAAGCGGCAGAACGCCAGCGCTTCAAACAGCAGCTCTTGAAGCGCCTGATTCGCCCCTTCGGGGTGCTCCACGAGATAATCAGTCATCGCCCCAGCAAGGGTATGCAGTGCGCTCACCAGTTTGGTGGGCAGCGTTTCTAGCAAGTGGTAACGCCGCTCCGGCGCTTGGGCGGCCACCTCTTTATTGAGCGCCTGCCACTGCCTGCCTACGCGGGCCAGCGGCTTGGCTAAGGCGGGCGGGGAGTGACGGCGCAGGAAGCTCAAGCGCTGCTGGGAGAGCGCGGCGCTGTACATGCCGCGAGCACGGTCTACCAGGTTATGCGCCTCATCTACCAGCAGCCCCACTCGCCAGTCGTTGGCTTGAGCAAGCCCGTGCAGCAGCGCGTGGCTATCGAACCAGTGGTTTACATCCCCCACCGTCACATCGGCCCAGCGGGCCAGCTCCTGGCCTAAGTAGTAGGGGCAAACCTGATGCGCCAGCGCCACCTCCCGCAGCGCATCGCGCGCTAGCCAGCCTTTTTCCACCGCCGCTTGGCGGGCGGCAGGCAAACGGTCGTAAAACCCTTTTGCTAAAGGGCAGGCATCGCCCTGACAGGCGGCACCGGGGTATTCACAGGCTTTATCGCGGGCGACGAGTTCCAGCACCTTCAACGGCTGCGCGGGGGCATCTAGGCTCGCCAAGGCATCCAGCGCGAGGCGGCGGCCAGGGGTTTTCATAGTGAGAAAAGCGATGCGGTCGAGCCGCTGGCGGGGCATCGCGGAGAGCATGGGAAACAGCGTGCCCAGGGTTTTGCCAATGCCGGTGGGCGCTTGGGCCAGCAGGCAGCGTCCGGTGCTGGCGGCTTTGAACACATCTTCGGCCAACGCCCGCTGCCCTGGACGAAAGTCCACGTGGGGAAAGGTCAGCGTGGCGAGCCACGCATCGCGGCACTCGCGGTGGGCGGCCTCCTGCTCGGCCCAGGCTAAAAAGCGCTGGCACTGGTCGGCAAAAAACGCCGCTAGCTCCTCGGCACGGGCATCAAGCGTCAGCCGGGTTTCCTGGCCGCTGGCAATATCCAGGTACACCAGCGCCAGCGTGATGTGTGAAAGGCCGCGCTCGGCGCAGAGCAGCGCGCCGTATACCCTCACCTGAGCCCAATGCAGTGCTCGCTGGTTATCCGCCATGCGCGCTAGGCTGCCGCGATGGGTCTTGACCTCTTCAACGCAATTCGCCGCCACATCGAAGCCATCGGCGCGGCCCGCCACGCGTAGCCCCTGATATTCGCCGGAGAGCGGTAATTCGGCCAGGTAGCCCGCTATGTTTTCCCGCCGTTTGGCCACCAGCGCGTGGCCTTCAATGCCCTCTTGGGCGCTGGGAGCGGGGGTAAAACGGTGGTCGAGGTCGCCCTGGCGTGCGGTGAAATCGCACAGCGTACGCACCGCGACCCGATAGCGGCTCATGAAGTAGGCTGCCAGCGCACGTGGCACACCTCGACCGGTATGTCGTGACGGCAGAAGAAATCAATCCAGCGGCGCTGGTTATCCTGCAGGCGGTCACCGGGGCCTTTCACTTCGATCATACGGTAGCGAGGCTTCCCGGCGGGCGCATCGGGCATTAGCTGAATAAGATCCGGCAGGCCTGCCCGATTGTGCTTTAGGTCACTTAGCAAGCGGATAAAGCAGGCGCGTAGGTGCGCGGCGGGCAGGCAGCTAAGCGCGGCTGTTAACAGCGGTTCGCTCAAGACACCCCAGTGCACAAACGGCGAGGTAATGCCCTGCTTCGCGTGCCAAGTCGCTCGCATCGTCTCGCGGTAGCGCCCGTCGTCTAGCTGCGCCAGGCAGGCGTCGATCTCGGCTTGGCGCTGGCGAACAAAGTCCTCGCGGTACAAATCCGCAGGCCCACTATGAAACGGATGAAAAAACGCCCCCGGCAGCGGTTTGAAAATCGCTGGCCAGAGCAACAGGCCAAAAAGCCCGGTAATTAGGCAGTTTTCCACATAGAACACCGGAGTACTGGCGGTGGATAAGTGTTCGGCAACGGCGCGCTCTACCGATTGAGGGCCAGGAAGCTCCAGCACGTAGGTCGGGGCCTCGGCTGCTTTCACTACCTGGGGGGCGGGCTGGTTCAACTTGCGCGCCAAGCGCGGCAACAAGCGCCCAAGCGCTTGGGTTTCGCTCTCTCTCGCCTGCTCGCGCGCGGCCTGAGCGAGTTCATAAGCTTCTGAGTAGCGCTTCAGGCGTTCCAATACTCGCAGCCTGCGTATGCGTGCCTCGCTGTTAGTCGATTCGGCGTACAGCAAAAGCGCTTGTTCTGCTTCACCGCTGCGTTCCGCCGTTTGCCCCAGGGTCAGCAGCAGCCGCGAACGGCGTGCGTCTAGCCAGCGGTTGCCGGAGGCTGCGGGCACATCAGCGGCCAGTCGATCTGGCGGCTCGCCGCTCTCCAGGCGCTCGCGCAGGCGGTGCAGCGTGAGGTAGGTATCCACCTCTTCCCGGCGCTGAAACGCGCGAGACTCTGCGGTCAGCGGCACTTGTTCAAAACGCTGCAAGCCAAGCTCGGTGAGCACGAACTCGGCCCAGTCCTGACGCAGGTTGCCAAAGAACATCAGCCGCAGGCGGTCGCATAGCGCCATGACGTTGAGTCGCACGATGTGCGTTGTGGCGGTAGGCCACCACTGGCGCAGCGGTATTGAATCGGTAAGCACAGGTATTAACACAGATTGGAGCGCCGTTTTGGTGGCATTAGACGACAGCCCAGCGGCTCTGATAGGAGCTTGCAAGGCGTGGCGCAGCTCGCTTAAGCGCAGCAGCCGAAACACCTCCTCCCCACTTAACAGCGGCGCGTCATCTACCCAGCCAAGCGCCAGTAGCGGCGCCAACGCCTGATGGGTGTCGCCAATTTCAGGGTAGCTGAGCTTATCCACACGAAACAGCTCGCCTTTACGCATCACCATCCGCACTAATAGCGCTTGAGAAGCGCGAGGCAGCTGCGACCACTGCTGAAGAACGTGATGCTCATCGGCACTGAGTAAATCCCCGTGGCGCGCCTGCACCCACGCGACCACGAAGCGAAAATTCGCTAAGTAGTAGAAAGGATCATCGAGGGAGGCGGTCGCCGGAGCGGCAGAGGCACTGTTCATGCATCCATTGTAACAGCGCGAGCGACCGTTGGTTAACCCACGCGGTGTTGGTAAAGCACTTCCAAGGCATCGTCAGCGGCTTGCTCGTCGGCGTTCAGTGTGTCATAGGATGGCTCGCTCACACGCGGGGCAGGCTTCGCTTGGGCAGCTGGCCTGCGCCCGCCTACCAGCACGTACCACTCTGCTTCGGTCAGATAGTGCTGGCACCAACGGCTTAGGCCATCGGCAACGGCATCGCGGCTGCGCTCGCCGCCTCGAAACGCGGTCGCCAGGTGAAGTAAATCCTGGCGAGCAGTGCGGGCACGGGCGTTGCCCCCGTGCACTTTAGTGAGCGGGCAGCGTCGGTCGTAGGCCGCGTTGGTGAGGGCATTTAGCCAACGCTCCACTTCATGTGCCTGAATACCGCCGTAAACTGCCACGCGCCGCTCCCCACGTTGAACGATAAGGTGAAAAAGAGGTAACCGCCTACAGGATAGGCCAAAAAGGCATAAGACTGCCCGAATTTCGTGTAACTGTCACCTTAATGCCTTTTTTCACGCCCTTTTCGCTTCATTAAAACCTTGCAGTACGTTCACCACGTTGACCCCGATATCCGCAACGGCGTAGCCCCCTTCCATTAAAAACACGCAGGGTAGCCCGGCCTCGGCAAGACGTTGCCCAAGCGCAATAAAGTCGGCGTGTTGAAAGGTAAAGGCGCTGATCGGGTCGTCTTCAAAAATATCCACACCCAGCGACACCACCAGCAGCTCGCACTCGGCCTGATGAATGCGCGCCAGCGCATCGTCTAGCGCGGCCATCCACGTCGCAACGGAGGTGCCCGGCGGCAGCGGGTAATTGATCGTGAAGCCCTCACCTACTCCTTCGCCGGTTTCGTCGGTGTAGCCCGAAAAGTAGGGGAAGGTCACGTCAGGGTCGCCGTGGAGCGAGGCGAACAGCACATCGTCACGGCGATAGAAGATCTGCTGGGTGCCGTTACCGTGATGAAAATCCACGTCGAGAATCGCGACACGGCGCTTGCCAGCGTCCAGCGCGCGCTGGGCAGCGATGGCGGCATTATT
The DNA here is from genome assembly GCF_021532545.1 of Halomonas sp. Cn5-12. Taxonomy (NCBI): domain Bacteria; kingdom Pseudomonadati; phylum Pseudomonadota; class Gammaproteobacteria; order Oceanospirillales; family Halomonadaceae; genus Halomonas; species Halomonas sp. Cn5-12. The sequence goes on along the minus strand of NZ_JAKGAY010000002.1, from coordinate 171,795 downwards.
GAAAAAGCAGTAGCCGCCGAATTGATCCACCGCCGCGTGGTGGCCCGGCGGTCGGCACAGGCCGAAGGTCGGCTCGCCAGTAGCGAGGGTATGATCGATTGCCGCCAGCGCGGTATCTTTACTTGCCATGGCAGCGGCAAAGGTGCCTTCCGTAATTGAGGTTTCAGCAGCAAGGGCGTAGTAGCCCAACTGGCCGCTCACCGACTGGGGAATACGGTCACCGCGCATCGTACGGGCTGGCCAGATATTGGGGATGGCCTCGCCCGCGTGGCCCGCCGCTTGCCATGCCTGCCAGCAGTTTTCCAAGAACGCGACGTAATCAGCATCGTGAACCGCCAGCACGGGCGCAAGGCCGTAGTCACTGGGCGAACGAACTTCAAACGCGGCTTTGCTCAAGGCAGCCAATACCAAATCCATCCGCTCGGGGCACTCAAAGGGGGTAACTAAAGCGCCATCGTGCAGTTCGCTACGGGCTTGGCGCTGGCGGCTACCTTCGGAAAAAAACGTTAGCATGCGGTTTCCTTCTTTATGCGTGATACGGCCAGTCAGCTGCCCAACGACGCTTTTGGGCTGGGGTCTGCTGCTTTAACTGATACTCAGCACGGCTGGCAGCGGCACGGTCGGCAAAGGGTTGCGCGCCCAGTAACGCTAGTGGCGGGTTTGCCCGGGTATAGCGCGCGCCTTTACCCGTCGCGTGGGCTTGGTAGCGTTTGGCGAGGTTGTTAGTAATCCCTACATAGGTACCGCGCCTACACTCAAGCAGGTACAAATACCATGGAGAAGTGGCTGTGTTTTCCATAGCGGCTCGTTAGCTGGTCGTAGAGGTAGACACTTCCTGTTCGGCCATTAAACGCTCAAGCTCTGCCAGCGGCATGGGTTTCGCTAGCCCAAAACCTTGGAATAAATCACAGCGGTACGCCAACAGTCGCTGATGCTGCTCGTTGGTTTCCACGCCTTCAGCCACCACATTAAGGCCTAGGTGATGAGCCATGGAGATCACCCCCTGCACAATAGCTGAATCACCGTCGCTGTTGGTGATCTCACTGATAAAACTGCGATCAATTTTGATCGTGCTGATCGGCAAGTGTTTGAGATAGCTCAAACTTGAGTAGCCAGTACCAAAATCATCAATCGACACACTGACCTGCATAGTGTGTAACTCATTAAGAATATTGATTGCTGCGTCGGTATTATCCATCAGGATGCCTTCGGTCAACTCTAGGGCCAACTGCTCTGCTGGCAATCCAGTATCCAATAACGTTTGACGCAGCGTGGCTAGAAAACTGTCACGGTGGAACTGCAAAGGCGAAAGATTCACCGCGACCCGCAGCTCCCCCAACCCGCTGCGCTGTAACTTGAGCATATCCTTACAGGCCCGCTGCAGCACCCATTCGCTAATCGGCATAATTTGCCCAGTAGCCTCCGCCAAGGGAATAAAGCGGGCAGGGGAAATATAACCTTTAATAGGGTGCGGCCAGCGCAGCAGTGCTTCCACGCTGTCGATTCGCCCATGCCGGTTAAACAGCGGCTGATAATGCAATTCAAAGCCTTGGTGGTCGATGGCTTCCTGCAGGTCGTTACGCAGGCTGACCCGCTCGTTGGCCACTTCGTTGATGTCGTGGCTGAACCACGCATAGGCGTTACGGCCTTGCTGCTTCGCTTTGTACATCGCCATATCCGCTTGCTGAATCAGGGTTTGTGGTTGGGGAGTATCGGGCTGGCTCATGGCAATACCCACGCTGGCGGTCAAATACAGCTCATGGCCAGCAATACAGTAAGGCTTAGCGAGCGCTGGCAATAAACGCTCCGCCACGTCAATCACTTGCCCTTTATCAACGATATTAGTAAGCAGTAGTACAAATTCATCGCCCCCTAGCCGGGCAACCGTATCCGCTTGCCGCAGGGCAGCACGCAGGCGCTTAGCGACCTCTATCAATACTTGGTCGCCCACTGCGTGCCCTAGCGTGTCATTGATGGGCTTGAAATCATCTAGATCTACAAACAACACGCTAATGCGCTCACCACTTTCTTGGGCATGGGCGAACCGTTGATGCAGCTTTTCTTCAAACTGCATACGGTTGGGTAAGCGAGTGAGGTCATCGTGGGTGGCATGATAAGCAAGGCGTGCCTCATAAGCTTTATGCTGTGAGATATCGTGCTGCACACCTACAAAGTGGGTGATATGCCCTTGGTCATCCCGCACTGGAGACACATATAAGTCGTTCCAGAACGGCGTGCCATCTTTGCGGTAATTGCATAGCGTCACCTGGGTCTCACGCTGCTCCTGAATACCACAACGTAGCTTAGCGACCATGGCAGGATCGCTATCAGGCCCCTGCAAAAAACGGCAATTCTGGCCAATCACTTCACTTTGTGAGTAACCCGTCATAGTGCTAAAAGCTTGGTTAGCATACACAATCGGCACATCAGGCTGGCTGGCATCAGCAATTACCACCCCGTTCACACTGGCTTCCACGCTGCGCTCAAGGATACGCAGCCGAGTCTGCTGCCTGCGTTTCTCTGTAACGTCTTGGGCGATACCGTAAACCCCTTCAACACTGCCATTCACTGTGATGGGTAAGCTGATCAAATCCAGAATACGACGCTGCGATTGACTATCGGTGATGGTAATTTCATTACGTGAAATACCGCCCTGCAGAACGTGCTTAAAATACGATTTGATATAATCACGCCCATGCTCTTCTACAAAGTCAGAGAAATGACGCGCGACAACTTCCTCAAGAGGAAAGCCGATCACCTTGCCGCAGGTTGTATTGGCCGTCATGAAATAGCCGCTTTTATCCAGCGAAAATACCGCGTCCGGATGATGTACAAACAGCGAACGGTAGCGCTGCTCACTCTCCTCAAGGGAGTGGCGAGCCGCCGCCAGCTCTCTTGCGCGGGCGGTACTTGCCCTGGCTAATCCCACACTAAATGCCAGCAACCAGCTCATCACCAAGCCACCCACCGTGACGCTAATGGGCATTACACCTAATAAATACCAGTTGTAATGCTGGCCTGGGTAGGCGCGCAGCGTTAGGTTAACGCCCCCTGGCAGCCCAGCCAGGCGGCTTGCTAATACCAATGAGGAATAAGTGATGTTAGCCCCAGCAAACCCGGAGGGATGAAGCGTCAGCAGCAGTTGCTCGCCTTGGCTGACGCTGACCTGAAATGGCCCTAAGGCTAACCGCAGCTCATTATTCAGCAACGTGCTTAAATCTATCGCGGCCAATAGCTGTTGCGATTGGCTAGAGACAGGAATAGCCATCAGCATCATGCTGCGCCGCTGGTTATCGGGCACTAGCAAGCGCGGGCGCTCAAAAGGAATACTGAGCCAAGATTGTACGGTGGGCTTGCTGAGCTGGCTCAATAGCCAGTCGCCGCTCTCTTCATTGCGCCCCTGCGACCAGATTACCCTGCCCTGGTCATCAGCCAGCGCAATCTCTATTAAACTCAGCGTATCGCGAAAATAGTTTTGGGCATCTTGTTCTAACAGGCCTTCGCTTTGGCCCTGGTCAGCAGAGACAATCTCTAGCCGTTCGGCCATGCGCTGCATTAACTGAAGCTGCTCTGTCATGGCCTGCTCAGAGTTAAGCTGAACACTATCTAGTAGATAGCTCGCCTGCTGCTCAATTGAGTCGCGCTGGTGCATGCTAAGCAGAAGCCACGCCAAGCTGCTAGCCAGCACACCTGCCAACCCGACTATAACGGTTAACCGGCCAGGGATTAGGCGTGCAGCACGATGTCGCCAGCCTGCCACCAATAGAGCAGCCCCTAACAGCACAATAAATACCAGGACTGCGATGGGCGAAGAGCTAAACAGCGGTTGATACAGCTCATCGCTTTGCCAAAGCTGGGCCAGCACAAAGCCGCCAAAAAGCAGGAGCCCAACCCCTGTGATCCGCCATAATAAGCGCCATGGTGAACTGCCAACGCCGCCCCCCAAACAAGCACTAACCCAAAGCAAAAAGAGCGTTGATAGCGAGGTCATGCGCCTTTCGCCGGTAATCAGTGACTCGGCAACCCCTTGATCAAGAGAGTTATGGGCCAGGGTATATGCCGTGAGCGCCAACAGTGCGCCTGCAGCGCCCCAACGCAGCCAAGGCCAGTGGCACAATGTCGCCAATAAGCTCATGCCGATCAAGAGGATCGCCAACGAAGCATCAGGAACCAACATAGGCCCAAGCAGCATCTTCGGCAGCACAAGCCCTACCAACAGACCTGCGCCGCCCATAAAGAGCAGCGTCGCTGACACCATTAATAGCAGCGTCTCAGCTGCTAAGTCACGCGTGTTTGATGGCATGAATCCCACTCGCTCCTGTGCGTGGTCAGTCGGCTGCTAGCGTTCAAACGAAACAGCCTCCGCCAGCGCTTTAAGCTGCTGGTATTGTTCATCAAGGTAGCGTCCGTAAGCTTCTCGCGGCCGGAAGTCTACGCCGGAACCGTGGATATGCTGCAGTGTATGGGCAAGCGATGGTTGGGCTAGGGCCTGTTCAAATGCGCCTGCCAATCGCGCAAGACGTTCTGGTGGTGTATCCAACGGGGCGAACAAGCCTCGATCAGTCGTATTCACTAACTCAACGCCTTGCTCCATGAGCGTTGGCACCTGCGGCAATGCCGACAGGCGCGTTTCGCTGGCAACGCCAAGGGGGGTGAGTGCTCCCGCTTTGAACAGCTGGCTTGCTGACGGCAAATTCAGCATCGCGAAATCCAATTCGCCGCCTAACAGAGCCACTACCTGTGCGCCGGTATCGGGATAGTGCACAAACTGCACGTCGTCGATCGAAATACCCGTTTGCTCAAAAAACTGTAACCAGAAAAAGTGATCCGTTGAGTGCGGTATCATGCCAAACAACAACTCGCCGGGCTGCTGCTCCACCATGGCAGCAATTTGGCTGGCCTGAGTAACAGAGTGCCCTGCATAGGTCGCGGGAATATTAACGGTGCGTGTTAATAGTGCCACTGGTGCAAAGGCATCGTGGTAGTAATCCGCAAAGCCAGCAAAATAGGCAAGATCAATCGTTTGATGGCTGCCAAGCAGAGTGTAGCCATCAGCGGGCGCCTCTTTAACAAACTGCGAGCCAAGCGTTGCGCCATTACCCGGCATATTGATTGGTGTAACCGGCACTTCCAGATACGTTTGCGCTTGCTCTGCGATCGCCCTGAACAGCACATCCGTAGCGCCGCCTTCGCCAAACGGCACCACCAGGGTAATATCAGAAGCAGGAAAAGGGACGCTGTTCAGCTCTGCCTGATCACTCGCTTGGGTGCTGGCAGGCAGCCCAATACCAAGAGCGACCGCAAAGGAAGTGCGTAGCAGTATCCTACGGCAAATAGTCAACAGTACCTGCAAAGCGTTCACCCCTTCTCCTGCCTCATACTACTTAGCCTTGCTGGCAACATACCTTGAATTTTCGCCCACTGCCACAAGGGCAAGGCTCATTCCGGCGTGGTTTTAAACGCATGACACTAGGAGTACCGTCGATATACCACCAGCGCCCCTCTTCCCGTACAAAACGCGAGACTTCCTCTAGCACATGCCAGCCACCCGACTCACGAAAAGTGGCGCGAAAATGTACGGAGCCTTGGTCATTTTGCACGGTTGGCGCGGCCACAATATCGAGCGCAACCCACTGAGTATCAGGATCGGGTGGTAGCTGCTGAGGGCGGGTCGAGGAATGCCAGGTGGCAAGTAGGTAGTCACGCTGATTCAACGCGAAAGCAGTGTATCGTGATCGCATCAGCGCTTCGGGCGTTGGTGGCAGCGTGACCCCTTGATAATAGGGCTGGCAGCAGGTTGCCAGCGGAGTATTGCTACCGCAGGGGCAACTTTTAGGCAATGAGTGAGTCATAGGAGTGGCTCTGGCTTGTGCAAGGAGCAAACGATGTAGATGTTTTGTTTCGGTATTAACCCTGAGTTAGGTATAGTAACAGAGCAAGATCCCTAGACAGACGGAGTACGACAACACGGTCGATCATTCTTTCCAAACGCAGTGGAGGTTCTCCTATGAAGGTTTACAAACCGGAATGGCAGTGCACGTTTAGCGTAAACGAAGGCGCGGAAGAATCAGCAAACTGGAAAGAGCGAATCGCGTGGCGGCTTAGAGGGTTTGCCGACCGGCTAGAAGGCGGCGGCCGCACGGTAAAAATCGACTACAACGTCTCACCCCAGGTGAGCCGTGACGAAGTGGATACCTGCTTGGGGAAAGGGTTTGAAGTCACACAACGGCTACTAACCCAACTTGCCCAACAGCAGGCGTGCGAAGATGTGATGCGCCATGCGAAAGCCGAGCTTTACGAAGAGCAGCATCAGCATTAATAGCCAGACCGTAAGCGTCTCACAAAAACACCCGCCCGATGACACCGGCGGGTGTTTTTTATTGGGCGCAAGCAGCCGACCATTAGCCCGCGAAAGGCGCTTCCATGGCGCGGCCCAAACGCTGCATGAAGGCACTGCACTCGTCTAGCTGCGCCGTGTCAATATACTCATCCGGCTGGTGGGCCTGGGCAATACTGCCCGGTCCTAAAATGATGGTTTGCAGCCCCTGCCCCTGGAACTGACCGGCTTCCGTGGCATAGGCAACTGCGTGCTGGCAGCAGCCGTCCGGCAAATGGTCCTGCGCTAACCGCAGCACCTGCTGATTGTCTCGGTCGGCCAGCCCCGGTACCGTCACGTTCAGCGGTTCAGTAATAATTTCCACGGTTTTGCCCTGAGCACTTAACGCCTCACTGAGCGTTGCGCAGTAGTCGCTAAAGCGCCCGTACACCTCTTCAAAGGTTTCTGTGGGTAGGTGGCGAATTTCCCACTCGAACTGGCACTCCCGAGCCATGATATTAATGGCCGTGCCGCCTTTGATTTTACCCACATGCAAGCTGGTATGCGGCACGTTAAAAGCCTCATCCACGCGCCCCTCTTCCACCAGCGCGGCCATAGTGCCCTCGATGAACGTCACTAGCCTTGCGGCCACGTGGATCGCGGACGTGCCCTGATTCACCTGGCTGCTGTGCGCTTCACGGCCAATCACTGTGGTACGCAGGTTGGTCGCGCCCTTTTGCGCCACCACCGGCTGCATGCTGGTGGGCTCGCCGACAATCACGTGGGCCGTGGTGGAGTAGTGCTCATAAAAGCGCTTAATCAGGCTGGGGGCGCCCACGCAGCCGATCTCTTCGTCATAAGAGAAGCCGAAGTAGATCGGCTGCTTCAGCGGTGCCTTCGCCCAGGTGGGCACCATGGCGAGCGCGCAGGCAATAAAGCCCTTCATATCGCAAGTGCCGCGGCCATACAAACGGCCATCACCGCCATCGCGCAGGGTGAACGGGTCACTGCTCCAGGGCTGGCCAGCCACGGGCACCACATCGGTATGGCCTGACAGCATCACGCCGCCGGGGGCATCCGGGCCAATGCGGGCAATCAGGTTGGCTTTGGTGCCACAAGGGCTCATCACCCGCTCGGCGGTCACGCCGTAATCGGCTAAATAGTGCTCAACAAACTCAATCAGCGCCAGGTTCGACTCGCTAGAGGTGGTATCAAACGCCACCAGTTGGGTCAGCAGCGCAGTTACGTTCGTCATGTTTATCTCGTTGGTTAGGCTTTTTAGCCACCCTAGCACCCCGCATTCCCTTTGCCTACTGAGCGCTACCAGCGTCTCGCCGAATGTTGTCCGTCACGACAAGTTCACCGTGCATTCATGAAATCGTCATCTACACTTTCTACTGTTCAGTGCACCCAAAAAACTTAATAAACGTACTGCGCACGACCTACAAGGAGCCGTTATGTCTCGTTTCACGTTGCACGCGCTTGCCCTCGGTGTGGCGACCGCCACGTTAAGTGTTTCTGCCAATGCCGCTACCGAAGTGACCTGGTGGCACGCCATGGGCGGTCAACTCGGTGAAATTCTGGAAGGCATGACCGAGGAGTTCAACGCCTCTCAAGACGAGTACCGCGTGACGCCCAGCTACCGCGGCAACTACACCGAAACCATGACCGGCGCCATTGCAGCGTTCCGTGCAGGCGAGCAGCCGCACATTCTGCAGGTGTTTGAAGTCGGCACTGGCACCATGATGAACGCCGATGGGGCGATTTATCCGGTGTATGAGCTGATGGAAGCTCATGGCCGTGCGTTTGATCGCGAAGCCTTCCTGCCCGCCGTGGTGGGCTACTACACCGATACCAACGGCAATATGCTGTCGTTCCCGTTCAACTCCTCTACGCCCATCATGTACTACAACCGTGATGCGTTTGAGGAAGCTGGCCTAGACCCGGAACAGCCGCCGCAAACCTGGGAAGAGCTCGCGGAATACGCCACCCAAATTACCGAATCGGGTGCGGCCAACTGTGGCTTTACCACCTCTTGGCCGAGCTGGGTGATGCTGGAGAACTTCTCCGCTATGCACAACTCGCCGCTGGGCACGCTGGAAAACGGCTTTGGCGGCATGGAAACCGAGCTGAACTTCAACAACGAGCTGGTCGCCCGCCACTGGGACAACCTGAAAACCTGGCAAGACGCTGGCGCGTTCAAATGGGGCGGCCCGGGTTCTGGCCCGGATGCCGAACCCATGTTCTACTCCCAGGAGTGCGCGATCTTCTTTGGCTCCTCTGCTTCCCGTGCCGACGTCGCTGCCAATGCCGACTTCGAAGTGGGCTTTGGCATGCAGCCCTACTACGACGACGTAGAAGGTGCGCCGCAAAACTCCATCATTGGCGGGGCTACCTTGTGGGCTTTGCAAGGCCACACCGATGAGGAGTACGCCGCCGTAGCAGCGTTTTTCGAGTATCTCTCCCAGCCGGAAGTTCAGGCCGAGTGGCACCAGCAGACCGGCTATCTGCCGATCACGCAAGCCGCTTGGGATCTGAGCCAAGAGCAGGGTTACTACGATGAGAACCCCGGTGCGGATATTTCGCTGAAGCAGATGACGCTGAACGAGCCCACCGAGAACTCCAAAGGCCTGCGCTTTGGCAACTTCGTCCAGATCCGCGACATCATCTCTGAAGAGATGGAAGCTGTGATGACCGGCAACAAGTCGGGCCAAGAAGCGGCCGATGCGGCGGTCGAGCGCGGCAACCAACTACTGCGCGACTTTGAATCCGCGAATCAGTAAGTAAGCACCTGCTTCGCCGCCTGCCCTTGGCAGGCGGCGAGCCTGTTTTTAAGTGCCCCACTTATTGGTGCCGTTTATAGACGCAGGATACGTCGCCTATGCAAACCAAACGCATGACCTTCCCAGGGCGTTTTTTGCCCTACGCCCTGCTGGCTCCTCAGGTCATTGTCACGCTGATTTTCTTCATCTGGCCGGCCGGACAAGCGCTCTATCAGTCGCTACTTCGTGAAGATGCTTTTGGGCTACGCACGACCTTCGTGGGACTGGAGAATTTTTCCCGCCTGTTTCGTGACGGCAACTATCTCAACTCGCTCTCGGTGACGGCCATTTTTGCCATTGGCACCACGCTGCTTTCCATGGCGGCGGCGCTGCTGCTGGCCTGCACGGTGAATCGCATGATTCGCTCGCGCAGCACCTACACCACGTTGCTGGTATGGCCCTATGCCATTGCCCCCGCCATTGCCGGGGTACTGTGGTGGTTCATCTTCAATCCCTCCATCGGCATCGTGCCTTATATGCTGGATATGGTGGGCTATCAGTGGAACCACCGCACCTCAGGGGCGGACGCCATGCTGCTGGTGATTTTTGCCGCCGCCTGGAAACAGATCTCCTATAACTTTCTGTTCTTCCTGGCCGGGCTGCAGTCGATCCCCCAATCACTTATCGAAGCCGCCGCCATCGACGGGGCCAGCCCCATGAAGCGCTTCTGGACCATTGTGTTTCCTCTGCTGTCGCCCACCACCTTCTTCCTGATGGTGGTGAACGTGGTGTACGCGATGTTCGATACCTTCGGGATTATTCACGCCACTACCCAGGGCGGCCCCGCCCAGGCCACCAACACACTAGTGTACAAGGTGTACGCCGATGGCTTTGTCGGCCTGAACCTGGGGTCATCTGCCGCGCAGTCGGTGATTTTGATGGTGATTGTGGTGGCACTCACGGTGGTGCAGTTCCGCTTTATTGAGCGCCGGGTGAACTACTAGCCGCAGGCTGACTGTTGGAGTCTTGTCATGGTTGAAAATCGTCCCTGGGCGAACTTTTTTGCCCACTTAACGCTGATGCTCGGCGTCGCGGTGGTGGTGTTTCCCGTCTACGTAGCGCTGGTGGCCTCGACCCAAGCGCCGGGCGACCTGCTACGCGGCACGCTACCAATGTTGCCAGGTGCCCACGGCATCGAAAACTTTACCCGTATGTGGCAATCCGGCGTCTCAAACGCGGGCGCGCCGCCGGCCGGCACCATGCTATGGAACAGCTTCATCATGGCCATGGCGATTACCGTGGGTAAGCTGTCGATCTCGCTGCTTTCCGCGTTTGCGATTGTCTACTTCCGCTTCCGCTTTCGGATGTTCTTCTTCTGGCTGATTTTCATCACGCTGATGCTACCCGTCGAAGTCCGCATTATTCCGACATTTCAGGTCGTTGCAGATCTCAATATGCTAAACAGCTTCGCGGGGCTTTCGATACCGCTGATTGCTTCCGCCACCGCGACGTTTCTGTTTCGGCAGTTTTTCATGACCATCCCCGAGGAGATGTTGGAAGCCGCGCGGGTCGATGGCGCAGGCCCACTGAAATTCTTTAAAGACATTCTGATGCCGCTCTCCATCACCAATATCGCCGCGCTGTTCGTGATCATGTTTATTTACGGCTGGAACCAGTATCTGTGGCCGCTGCTGATCACCACCGACCCGGACTACTACACCATTGTGATGGGCATTCAGCGCATGACCTCTGAAGAGAACCCCCAGTGGCACCTTATTATGGCCGCCGTGGTGATGGCGGCTCTGCCACCGGTATTAGTGATTCTGTTTATGCAACGCCTGTTTGTGAAAGGCCTGACCGAGACGGAGAAATAACCATGGCCAGCATTACCTTGGAAGGGCTGAAAAAAACCTACGCGGGCAACGTGGCGGCGGTCAAAGGGGTCGATTTACACATTCAGGACGGCGAGTTTGTGGTGTTGGTCGGGCCTTCCGGCTGCGGTAAATCCACCCTGCTGCGCATGGTGGCAGGCCTAGAGACCATCACCGAGGGCACCCTAAAAATCGGCGAGCGTGTAGTGAACCAGCTAGAGCCCGCCGAGCGGGATATCGCCATGGTGTTCCAAAACTACGCCCTCTACCCGCATATGACGGTGTATAACAACTTGGCGTATGGCCTGAAGAATCGCGGCTTCAAGAAAGACGACATCGACCAGCGGGTGCGCACGGCGGCCAAGATGCTGGAGATTGAGGACTTTTTGGAGCGCAAACCGCGCAAGCTCTCCGGCGGCCAGCGCCAGCGGGTGGCGATGGGCCGTGCGTTAGTGCGCGAGCCCGCCGCGTTTCTGTTTGACGAACCGCTCTCTAACCTAGATGCCAAGCTGCGCGTGCAGATGCGCGTGGAGATCAAACAGCTTCAGCGGCGGTTAAAAACCACCAGCCTCTACGTGACCCACGACCAGTTGGAAGCCATGACACTTGGCGATCGCTTGGTAGTACTTAACGCCGGTCAGATTGAGCAGGTGGGCACCCCGATGGAGATCTACGCCCGCCCAGCCACCATGTTTGTAGCGGAGTTTATTGGCTCCCCGGCCATGAACATGCTGCCGCTGGATTACCTTGCGCAGCAGGATACCCAGGGCGTGCTGAGCCAGTTGCCGAAAGAGACTGATACCGTCGGCATCCGCCCAGACGATATGCAGCTCGCCCCGCCAGCCGCGCCCTATATAACGTTGAACGCTACCTTGATGCTGTTTGAAGCCGCCGGGGCAGAGAGCCATCTCTACCTAAACTTGGCAGGCAGCGACCAACCTACGGTGGTGCGTACCGCAGGCCAGCCGCCGGTCAGCGAAGGTGAAACGCTGCAGGTGTACGTGACCAGCGATGCGCTTCACCCGTTCAACAGCACCACCGGCAAGCGCACCGCCCATTAGTACGCAGCGCCTTAGGCGGGTAACAACGTTACTCGCCTAAGGCGCAGTCGGTACCGCTATGCCCCAATCCTATTCGCATGGCCGATACCGGCATGGTTACCTGGGTATTCAAAAAAGAGACGAGCACAAGCACCGCAACGACGTCTCTTGGTATATTGCCAAACGGCCTGGCACCCGCCAGAAGCGAGATGCCAGGCGACAGAAAGTCGAAAAAATCAAAGCCAGTATCCGTGCCAAGATGGAGCACCCCTTTCGGTACATCAAACACGTTTTTGGTTATGGCAAGGCTCGCTATCGTGGACTGGCCAAAAACACTCAGCGCCTCACTTACTGCATGATGGCTGTCTGTCATCGCTTGTTCACTTGCCTGTCTTGGCAGTGTCATTGTGCCCGCGCAACATAATGAGAAACGTGATAAAGGGACGAATCGCTCATGCGGCTCTGTATCGTTAGCGAAACATGGTCTCCAGAAATTAACGGCGTTGCGCATACTCTCAACCGGATATGTCGTGAGCTGCAGCGGCTGGGCGTCACAATGGATGTGATTCGCCCTAAGCCTAAGGCACCCGGCAGTGCCGCCTATGCCACCCAAGAACTACAGGTTAACCACCTGGCGCTGCCCGGCTATCGTGATGTTCAGGTGGGATTTGCTCGCCCGTCCACGTTGCAGCGGTTTTGGCAACAGCACCGGCCAGATGTGATTTATTTAGCCACCCAAGGCCCGCTCGGCTGGGCAGCTCGCCAGGCAGCGCAACAGTTGAGCATTCCGCTGGTGGCAGGTTGGCACACCAACTTCGATCATTACTGCCATGATTACGGCGCCTCTTGGCTCTCTGCCGCGACTCGCCGCTATTTGCGCTACTTTCACAATGGCTGCGCACTGACACTAGTGCCCACTCATCAGCAAGCCACAGCTTTACGCCAACAGGGTATCCATGAAGTACAGGTGCTCGCTCGGGGGATTGATGGGGAAAAATTCTCTCCAGCTCACCGTAGTGCAGAGCTGCGTAAGCAGTGGGGAGTTAGCGAGCACCAGCCGGTCGCCCTCTATGTCGGGCGACTCGCACCAGAGAAGAATCTGGCCCTGCTACAAGAAACGCTGCAAGCCATGCGCAATGTGCGCCCCGATATGGCACAGGTGGTCGTTGGTGATGGCCCAGGGCGTGCACAGTTAGAGAAGGCACTCCCTGACGCACATTTCACCGGATTTGTGGATAAACATGAGCTAGCTTGCCACTACGCCAGTGCTGATATGTTTGTATTTCCTTCGCTGTCGGAAACGTGGGGCAACGTAGTAACGGAGGCAATGGCAAGCGGCTTGGCGGTAGTTGCTTATCGTCATGCAGCCAGCGCGGAGCTGATCCAAAACGGCCATAACGGGGTGACCGTAGCGCCTAACGACGCCCACGGCTTTCAAGAAGCGGCCGTGGCACTGTGCCAACACCCCGCCGATTACGCACGAATAGGAAGAGTTGCCCGTTTACGCGCGCTAGAACAAAGCTGGTCGGGCATTGCTGAGCAGTTTCTGCGCTACCTACACCATGCCCAGGAGGCCCACCATGCGAGCTCGCCCGCTTGTCGTATTCGATCGTCTTGACCTGTGGGAGTGGCGGTTTTGCCAACGGGTCACGCATCTCTCGCTCTACCGCCCCTGGCGGCTAACGCTGAAAACAGCCAGTAAGTTAGGCGACTGGCCGGTGTGGGTACTGCTGATTGCTGCCCAGCCCTGGCTTCAACCTGATGGCACGTGGCGGATGATGCAGTACTCGCTGATCGCCCTGGTAGCTGTCACGGTTTATAAGCTGGTCAAAACCAAGCTGTGCCGAGAGCGCCCCTTTATCACTTACCTGGGAGGCGTACACTGCGGTGAACCCGCTCGAGATCGCTACAGTTTCCCCAGTGGCCACACCATGCACGCCGTCATGTTCAGCGTATTAGTGGCCGCCCACACCCCCTGGCTGCTGCCGATTGTTCTTCCACTCAGCCTACTCATTGCAATTTCTCGAGTGGGGCTAGGGCTGCATTATGTCAGCGATGTACTGGTTGGTGGCGTGATGGGCTATGGCTTTGCACTGCTGAGCCTTTATTGGATGGGGTAAGAGTCTCTACATGCCAACATGCAAAAGCCACCCAAAAAAGGGTGGCTTTTTATTTATTACTCAATCACTTACATATCAGGCGGCATGTCGTCGCGATCCTCTGTAGCCGTCATAAATGATGTTTTAAACATCATGTACAGACCCACCCCCGAAAATCCTAGAAACAGCACGAACATGCAGAACATCAATACCATCACCATAGCGCTTGTCCCTGTCAGTGTGCGGCCGATGCGTTGACGTCTTATAACCGCTGATTTTGGTTTACCCGAAAGGATAGACCAAAATACTTTGCATATCTGTACAGGAACTATGCAACACCCCTAAGGCGAGAAAAAACGTTATATAAATCAATGTATTAATGATTGAAAAATAAACGCAAAAAAACCACCTCACAGTTGCGAGATGGCTGTTTTGCATCGCTGCCACTCCTTGGCTTCGATGATCAGCACGGCCTTATGCTGATAAGAGTGAGCAGGCTAAGAGTCCATTCACGTCCGTGATGCTTACTGGGCCTCCTGCCCTCCTCTACTGTCTATTAGCCTGCTCACGCTTTGATGGGTTGGAACTTGGTTGCCAACAGTGAAATTGGTTAAATCATCAATGGTGACACTATAAGTATTAACACTTATAACACTGCAGGCATTGGGCCAATCATACCAATAAATAAAAAATATCTTTAATATCAATAAATTAAACAAAAAAATAAAAGCCCAGCCTAACCGAAATTGACAGAAAACTCAGGGATGACATGGATAATATTGACACATGCGACAAATGCGCACGGTTCACATCTATGCTAAGGAGAGATAAGCAGCGTTGGTAAAACGTTCCACCTCATGGCTACTTACCGGTGGCAACCCGCACCAACAGCGCTTATGTTACTCATCACACCATGACGCCCCAGCGGGGCATTATTTAGTAGAGAGGAAAGACCCAATGAAACGCACCATTGCGCTTGGCATACTCTTACTGGCCACACTACTCACCATTAGCGGCTGTAACACAGTTCGCGGTATGGGCCAGGATATTGAGCAGGGTGGTGAAGCCATTCAGCGTTCGGCGGATTAAACCATGATGATGACCGTCTACCTTTCACATGGCTTGGAGAGTGGCCCAGGGGCACTGAAAATGCAGGCGCTCAAGGGTATTGCTGAACAGCTTGATGACTGTGAGCCGGTCGTCATGGATTACCGGGGCATGGACGAGCCAGCCGAGCGATTGAAACACCTTACCGCTACTCTGCTGGCTCGTGGTGATGACCCCGCCCGCTGTGTATTAGCAGGCTCAAGCTTAGGCGGCTGGCTCAGCGCTGCCGCCAGTACGCAAACACCGGTGTTGGGCTGTTTTTTACTCGCCCCCGCGCTTGGCCTGCCTGAGTACCCAGAGACCTCACCGACGATTCAAGCCCAGCATACGCATATCATTCATGGCTGGCGCGATGATGTGGTACCCCCAGGCCCAGTGATTGAGCGTGCCCGCCTACAGCGCTTGTCACTGCGAATGATTGATGACGATCATCGCCTGCATAGTAGCCTGGACACTATCCTGGACGACTTTACACGCTTCTTAGCCCAGTGTGCGGACGCCCGCCCACCGGTTTAGCCTCAGCAACGCACCGGAAAACGAAAAACGCGTAAAGCAGTCGACATAAGCACCCAAAACCTATGCAAATAATATACACCAAAAGGATAGTGCACATGTTTGGACTATTTAAGCGCGACCCAAAAAAGAAGCTTCAACAAGCGTACGAACGCAAGCTGCAAGCGGCGATGGAAGCTTCCCGCAACGGCGATATGCGCGCCAACGCCACACTGACAGAAGAGATTCTTGCCGACATCAACCGCCTTAAGGCTCAAGAGGGCTAACGCGGTGCGCACCGGTTTGGGTTTGGCTGCGCTGCTCACAGGCACCTTAACCACGCACGCCTACGGAAGCTGCCGCCATGGTGTGGGGCATCAGCTAGAAGGGCTGGGGATTCAACACACTTTCAGCCTGCTGCCCTGGGAACAGGCTGAGTGCGACCTCCCCGAGCCAACACTGGCTGATGCCGTGTTTGTACTCCCTGCCCCCATTTCCGCCGAGCCGATGCCCTAGGCGTCATCCGCCAACGCAGGCAGCAGCGTTTTTAGTTTACGGGTAAGCGTATTACGCCCCCAGCCCAGCAGCTCAGCGGCCTCGCCTTTGCGACCACCGGTATGCTTGAGTGCAGTTTCAATCATAATGCGCTCGAAATCGGGTACCGCCTCTTCCAGCAGGTGCGTATGGCCTTCTGCCAAAGCATGATCAGCCCAATCGCGAAATGCTGAACGCCAATCACCGTGGACGCTACTTTCCGACGCACCGACCGTGCGTAGCTCTGGCGGCAGGTCTTCTACCAGGATTTCCCGGCCAGAGGCCATGACCGTTAACCAACGGCAGATATTTTCCAGCTGACGTACGTTGCCGGGCCACGGCAGCCGGGTTAAGTGCGCCTCTGCCTCAGGGGTCAGCACTTTGATATCGGTGGAAAGCTCTTTCGCCGCTTCGGCCAAAAAATGCCGGGTTAGCCGGGGAATATCTTCGCGGCGCTCGGCAAGGCGCGGTAGATGAACGCGAATCACGTTCAGACGGTGGAACAAGTCTTCACGAAAGCGCCCATCATCTACCAACGACTCTAGGTTCTGGTGGGTTGCCGCGATAATCCGCACATCAACTTTTACCGGGGTATGCCCGCCCACGCGGTAAAACTCGCCGTCGGCCAGCACGCGCAGCAGACGGGTTTGCGTCTCGGCGGGCATATCGCCGATTTCATCCAGAAACAGCGTGCCACCGTTGGCCTGCTCGAAGCGCCCTTGGCGCTGGGCAGCCGCCCCAGTAAACGCGCCTTTCTCATGGCCAAAAAGCTCGGACTCTATTAAGTCACGAGGAATTGCCGCCATATTCAAAGCAATAAACGGCTTGCCCGCCCTCGGGCTGTGCTGATGCAGCGCCTGGGCGACACGCTCTTTACCGGTGCCCGACTCACCGTTAATCAGTACCGTAATGTGCGAATGGGAGAGCCGCCCAATGGCGCGAAAGACTTCCTGCATGGCGGGCGCTTCACCGATGATCTCGGCGCTTAGGCCTTCCGGCACGCTCACCGGCCGCTGGCGTTCACGGGCGTGGGCTACCGCACGGCGTACCAGCGCCAGCGCCTCATCCACATCAAACGGCTTGGGCAAGTACTCAAACGCCCCCCCCTGATAAGAGGCCACGGCGCTATCTAAATCGGAGTGAGCGGTCATGACAATGACCGGCAGGTCCGGGTGGGCTTCGCGAACCCGTGACATTAAATCCAGCCCATCAATCCCCGGCATGCGAATATCGGTCACCAGCACATCCGGTGGGCTTTCCAGCAGCCGTGCCAGCGCTGTGTCGGCACGCTCAATACACTCGACCTCTAGGTCTGGCTGCGCCAGTGCGCGCTCCAGCACCCAACGGATAGCGCGGTCATCATCGACAATAACCACCCGTGCAACATCGGTACGTGTCGCCTCAGTCATGACGCTTCTCCGGTGCAATTAATAACTAATGGAATCAGTAAACGAAATTCGGTATGTCCAGGTCGTGAGTCGCATTCGATCAATCCTTGATGTTGGTGCAAAATTGACTGAGCAATGGATAGCCCCAAACCGCTGCCTTCCGCGCGGCCAGACACCATCGGGTAAAAGAGGGTTTCGCGTAGGCTTTCAGGAATGCCAGGGCCGTTATCAATCACGCCGACTTCGCTCACTAGCCGGTGCCGCTCGGCGCCTAAAGTGAACTGGCGCCGGGCACGGGTGCGTAGAATCAGCTCCGGTGAGGGGGTCTCTGCATCGCTCATGGCCTGCACCGCGTTACGCGCCACGTTCAATACCGCTTGAATCATTTGCGACTCATCACCAGAAAGATCCGGCAGGCTGGGGTCGTAATCGCGGTTGACAGTGACATGGGGATGCTCGGCAATCAGCAGCGCTCGCACTCGCTCCAGCACTTTATGGATATTGACCGGCTCATGTTTAATGATGCGGTTCGGGCCCAGCATGGAATCAACCAAATCTCGTAAGCGGTCTACTTCTTCGACGATGATATGGGTAAATTCCCGTAGCGCCGGGTCGTCTAAATCACGCTCCAGCAGTTGCGCCGCACCGCGAATGCCGCCTAATGGGTTTTTCACCTCGTGGGCCAAGCCCCGCGCCAGCACCTTAATGGTCTCTTGGCGGGTGGTGAGCGCCTCTTCGCGGGAGATCTGCATCAAGCGGTCTCTCGGCTCGACTTCCAGCAGCAGCTCATCGGCTGAGAGGGGCGTTACCGTATAGTCCACCGTGAGCGGCTCACTATTGAGCGGCGTGATACGCGCTTCCCGCTGGGTATAGGGGTGAAAGGCATCCCGCGCTTTGGCCAATACCTCATCAATACTTTCCCCACCGCCTAGCAAGGTATCTAGACTAATACCCTGCACACGGCTAAAGCTCACCGCTAGCAGCGCTTCCGCCGCTGGGTTCATCCAGCGGACACGGAGTTCACCGTCGAGCAGTAGCACTGCGGTGGTGAGATGTTCTAATAAGCGCTGATACATGGCGTGTCCTGAAACGTCGCTCTAATAATAGTGTGATGAACAATAGCGTGATGGGATCGTTGAGAGAGGAACTGCAAAAAACGCGCCAATTAAGCACAAACGGCGGCATGCACGGCTGATGGGCAGCCAGCGTGGGCACAGCGAGCCGTTATAGCGCACTGCCGAACAAATTCAGATACTCCTATGCACCATTGTAGTGCATTGCACTATTCAGCAATAAAAATAGTCACCGGATCGGTGCGGTGTTGAATACGCCCTTGGCTATCCAACAGTTCGGCCTGCAGCTGGTGTTGGCCCGCTGGCAAGCCCGCCAGCCAGAACGCATCGCTATGCAGGGCAGATTGGCTTAGTTCGCCATTCACGAGCAGCTGAATTTGGTGGTCGTCGCGTAGCGGCGGCGAAACCGCCACTTCAACTGGCGTCATATTATTTCGCAGCGAGGCCCCCGCCGCTGGGTTAGCAATCGCAAAGCGGTCATAGGGCATAAACGGTTGGCCAGGATTCCCCTTCGCGCGGGGAGACAGAGAAGCAGGCCGAGCAGCGGTAGGCACGCTTGGCAGCGGGGCCAGAGTGATCGCTTTACCACCACGCTCTGGGTTGTCAGTAAACGTCACGTTGCCCTGCGCATCCACCACACGATACACCGTTTGAGCCTGCGCAGCGCTTACCCACAAGCCCAGCAGTAGCGCAGCCCCTGTGGACAAACCACTTTTTTGACGCAAACGCCATCTACTGATCATTACTTTCTCACCCTTATGCTGCTCCAACAAAAAACCCCGCCGAGGCGGGGTTTTTCAGGCTAATCACACCGCAAGGGTGATGTTAGCACTCTTGTTAAAACGGTGTTTAGCAACCGTTCTTAGCAAGAGTAGTACATGTCGAACTCGATCGGGTGAGTCGTCATGCGGATACGCTCGACGTCTTCCATCTTCAGCTCGATGTAGGCATCGATCATTTCCTCAGTAAATACGCCGCCTTCGGTCAGGAACGCACGGTCAGCATCGAGTGCTTCCAGTGCTTGGTCCAGGCTGTTGGCAACGGTCGGTACGGACTTGCCTTCTTCTGGCGGCAGGTCGTACAGGTTCTTATCCATGGCATCGCCAGGGTGGATCTTGTTCTTGATACCGTCGATACCCGCCATCAGCATCGCTGCGAACGCCAGGTAGGGGTTGGCAGTCGGGTCAGGGAAGCGAGTCTCTACACGCTTGCCTTTCGGGCTGGCAGTGTAAGGAATACGGATAGACGCAGAGCGGTTACGAGCACTGTAGGCCAGCATAACCGGCGCTTCGAAGCCCGGTACCAGACGCTTGTACGAGTTGGTAGACGCGTTGGTGAAGGCGTTCAGAGCACGGGCGTGCTTGATGATACCGCCGATGTAGTACAGAGCCATTTCAGACAGGCCAGCGTACTCATCGCCTGCGAACTGGTTCTGACCATCTTTCCAGAACGACTGGTGTACGTGCATACCAGAACCGTTGTCGCCTACCAGCGGCTTCGGCATGAAGGTAGCGGTCTTGCCGTAAGCGTGCGCCACGTTGTGGATCACGTACTTCATTTCCTGAACTTCGTCAGCTTTCTTCACCAGCGTGTTGAATTTAACGCCGATTTCGTTCTGACCCGCGTTGGCAACTTCGTGGTGGTGAACTTCCACGGTCTGGCCAATCGCTTCCAGGGTGTTACACATCGCGCCACGGATATCGTGGAAGCTATCGACCGGAGGAACCGGGAAGTAGCCGCCTTTCACGCGCGGACGGTGACCCAGGTTGCCAGTCTCGACCTTGCTGTCGGTGGCCCAGGCGCCTTCGTCGGAAGTGATCTTGTACATGGAGCCTTGAATGTCGGACTTCCAGTGCACTTCGTCAAAGATGAAGAATTCCGGCTCTGGGCCGAAGAAGGCGGTGTCGCCCAGACCGGTAGACTGCAGGTAAGCTTCTGCACGCTTAGCGATAGAGCGCGGGTCGCGATCATAGCCCTGCATGGTGGCAGGCTCGATGATGTCGCAACGCAGGATCAGGGTAGCGTCTTCGGTGAAGGGGTCCAGGAAGCCGGTGCCGTCTTCCGGACGCAGGATCATGTCAGACTCGTTGATGCCTTTCCAGCCATTGATGGAAGAACCATCGAACATCTGGCCGTTTTCAAAAAACTCTTCGTTCACGTCACGCGCAGGCACGGTCACGTGCTGCTCTTTACCGCGTGTGTCGGTGAAACGCAGGTCTACCCACTTAACATCATGTTCTTCGATTAGCGCAAGAGTCTTGGCTGACATAGTGTCCTCCGGTATGAGCGTGGCTTAAAGCTTGTAACTGTAAGCTATCGATAAAAGTGTTATTCAACAAACCGTTCAACACGCAGCTGCATGTGGCGCGTTTGTCTTTTTTGTTCGCTTAACGTTTGCCTGACGATGGACAACAAAACGCCCAGCGATCATTTCAGACCGGCTATCGTTGTAGCATGCCGAGAGGCTTCTGCATACGATCTAATAGCTGGTGACAAAACCATCTACAATGCATAAGCACAGAGCATGCCAACTCTGCACCATTATGGCATCAAAAATTTATAATGCTTTGTTTTTAAAATACAAAAACCTATGAAAAGATGCCTCTTCATGTAGCAAAGGCCTTTTGGTTGCGCACAAAAGCGCCTTTATTTTTTATTTGCGCACCATAAAAGCTCATAAAAAGGTATCAATGCACCAAGTTGGCTCAAAAAACCCAGCGCCTAGCGAGCTACCGTCAGAAAACTTTATCTTGATACGCAAACAAACCAAAATCTACAACAAATTACTTTCAGACATGCTTCATAACAAAGGAAGCCGCTTACATGGGTACGGTTTGCTTTATCGTTGACCCAGTGACAGGAGCCTTGCTACCGCGACACCTACGTTCCATCCGAGAGTCGGGCCTTGCAGAGCATGTGGCGCCAATTATTGTGACGTGCAATCAGATAGATGAGCGGCTATCGCCCATTGAGCAGCGCTACCATGTGCACTGCTTAATCACGCCCTCGCAAACGCTAGGCGCACGGATCAACCGGGCAGCCTATGTGAGCCAAGCGGAATGGGCTGATTGCGCTGGATAAACAGCCCCTGGCAGCACAGCTGTGGTACCTACTCTACCCACAGCTACACACCCTAGCGCTAGACGCGCTCTTGATTAGATTGGCCGAGTTCTGCCAACGCACACTACACTTAACGAGCCTTCTTATTTTTATTCACCCATAGTAAGGACGCTCACCATGCACAAGCACATTGAATGGGACGAGCCCGGCAGCGCCAGCGTAGCAACCCTCTTCAAGGACGACCCCGAACACACGCCCCCCTACCCAGGTGCCGTGCTTTCCGCCCGTTACCAAGGCCGCATTGTGCGGGTCAAAGTAGAAGCCTACCGCGAAGAAGATGCCGTGAGCATTGGCAGTGTGGCCGCCATTCTCGACCAACGCGGCCACCGCTCTCAGTCACACCAAAATCTCAACGTGGGCGATATGGTGCGACTCCCCGACGACAAACGCGCCATCGAACGCTGGGAAGAGGATGAGGATGAGGATGAGGAGAAGGAGTAGTTGCGGAATTTCTGATGCGCCTCCACAGAATCCGACTAACACACCCGCTTTGGCGAGTTCACGCATGGCGGCTTGGGTAATGGAGGTACCCGTCCCCAATAAAATCGAGGTGGTATTGGCAATGGGGATATTCCAGTAGCGGGATTTGCTGCCCTCATCGGTCACGTACTCCACTCGCCCTCCATTTACCAACACCCGGCAGTGCTGGAGGTAATAAAGGTTTGCACGCTTGGAATGCAGGATGGTTTTAAGGTCAGAAGGCGAAAAGTCATCCATGGCAGCTCTCCCTATATTTTTTACCTATCTAACCATCCTTCGCTTTATAACGCCATTAATCTTCGCCATTCTTAGCCCGTCTGATTCACCCCGGCCCTGCGCTATCGTCGTGCTACGCTTAATGCTAATTCACGGCTTTTAGGTGTTCTGTTATGCGCTTACGTCAACTTTCACGGGGTACCTTGGCGGCGGGGGCGGCGCTGCTGCTGTCGCTGCCTGCTCAGGCACAAACCAGTGCCGATTGGGCAGCTTACGATGAGGTGTTTGAGCGTGGGGCGCAGCACGCGCAGTGGTGGGATGCGGGTTGGACGGGCATCTATGCTGCAAGCCTTGCGTTTGATGCTTACCAATCCAGTGAAGCCAGCGACCCGGACGACCGTTTTGATGCCCGTGTTGGGGTCGTGAAATCCGCCTTAGCGCTGGGAGGTATGCTGACGGATCGCCAGCCGCATCAGGCGGCGCTGGTAGAGTACGAGCGCCTTAAAGCGCAGGGTGAGCTAAGCGGCGTGCAGGCGTTGGGGCTTTCGCTTGCCCAGGCGGAGCGTGAACGCCGTGGGTTTGAGGCGCGGGTTAGCTCGCTGGTGGTGAACACTGTGGCGGGGGCGGTAATTGCCGCTGACGGTCGCGAGCGGGATGGTGCCATCAACTTCGCTACAGGCATGCTGATTAATGAGCTGCACATTTGGACGCAGCCTAATCAGGCCTCCAGCGCGATTAACCGCTTTCAGCCTGCCCGCGTGTCTCTTGGCCCCATCACGTTAGAAGGTGAATACGCGCTGATGGTGTCGCCCCAGCAGATTGGCGCCACCTGGCGCTATTAGGTCGTTACCTCCTCTCTACACTATTTATCTATGTTTAGTGCCTACATTGCCATCGTCGCTTTGTTAGGCACTTTTGGAGTGGGCGGAAGATTAGCGCGCTTACCGTTGTCAGCGCGCCGTGAGCGCGTAAAATATCCGCCACTTTTTTGGTTTCACCAAATGTTATGTTATAACTTATTTATTCGATAGCGAGGACGCTCGATGAGTGAGCACATGCATCGCCATAACAAGGAAGGCCCTTGTCATTTTTCGCTGATGTCGTTGTCTGCCACTAAGCGGTTGGGCTTTGTCGCGCTGCCGTTGCTGGCGCTTTGGGGGCTGGTGGTGTGGGCAGGCGGGTGGCCGTTATGAGTGAACGTTCCTCTTCGCGTTTGCAGCTGCACGACCTGCACTTGGCCCAGGGCCGTCGCACGGTGTTAGAACATGTGGATGGCGATATTAAGCCCGGCGCGATTACCGCGCTCATTGGTGCGAACGGTGCCGGTAAAAGCACGCTGATTCAGGCCATTATGGGTGAACTGCGGCCGATTAGCGGCAAGGTGGTATGCACGGTGGATAAAGCGCGCCGTGCCTGGCTGCCCCAGCAGCTGGCGTTAGACCTCACCTTCCCCATGAGCGTGGAAGAGCTGGTGATGACCGGCAGTTGGCCAAGCCATGGTGCCATGAAAGGTTACTGCGCGGCCCACTACCGCAAAGGCCGCGAGATTATGGCGCGCCTGGGTATTTCTCACTTGGCTCACCGCCCGCTGGGCGAGCTTTCCGGAGGCCAGCGCCAGCGAGCGCTGATTGGCCGCACGCTAATGCAGGAAGCGGAGCTGCTGCTGCTAGACGAGCCGTTTGCCAACGTAGATAGCGATACGGTCGATATTCTGATTCGCATCTTGCGCCAGATGGCCGATGAGGGTGTCACGATCATTATTGTGCTGCACGATATGGACCACCTGCGCCGCTTGGCGGATGAGGTGTTAATGCTGAATGGCGGCCATGGCCGCTGGGTCGCTCCCAGCGCGCTCAACCACCAGCATGCCCCGGCCCAAATGGTGCCGTTTACCTTAGGAGGCCGTCATGCTGGCACTGCTTGATGCATGGTTCATTGCACCGTTTGATTACGGCTTTATGCGCCGTGCCGTGGTCGGCGGGCTGGCACTTTCCTTGGCTGCGCCGCCGCTGGGTGTGTTTCTGGTGCTGCGCGGCATGAGCCTGATTGGCGATGCCATGGCCCATGCCATTTTGCCGGGGGTGGCGCTGGGCTTCTTGCTGGCGGGGTTTTCGCTGCCGGTGATGAGTGTGGGCGGCGTGCTGTTCGGGCTGATGGTGGCGCTACTGGCCGGGGCCGTTTCCAAAATGGGCGGCCAGCGGGAAGACGCAGCCATGGCGAGCTTTTTCATCATTTCGTTGGCGGCGGGCGTCATGTTGATTTCCATGGGCGGCAGCAGCGTGGATTTAACCCACGTGCTGTTCGGCTCTATTTTGGCGATTAACTCCACGGCGCTGCTGCTGATTGCCTCGATCAGCACGCTGATTGTGATCACTCTGGCGATTATCTTCCGCGCCCTGGTTGTGGAGTGTTTAGACCCGCTGTTTTTACGCGGCCAAAGTAGTCGTGGCGGTTGGGTACATAGCGTCTTTTTAGGGCTACTGGTACTGAACTTAACGGCGGGCTTCCAAACCCTGGGCACGCTGATGGCCGTTGGCTTAATGATGCTACCCGCTACGGCAGCACGGTTTTGGAGCAAGCGGTTAGAAGGCTTGATTGGGATTGCCGTGGTGTTGGCGATGCTGGCCAGCACCGGCGGGCTACTGCTGTCGTTCCATTTAGACACGCCCTCAGGCCCGAGCATTATTTTGCTGGCCGGGGTGGCGTATTTACTCTCGGCGCTGTTTGGCCGTTACCACAGTTTGGCCGCTAAGTTGCGGCGCAAAACCACGCCCTTGGCGCTGGAGCAGTCGCACTAGCGGGTTGATGTTCATACGGTTATTTCTTAAATCAGGAGCATGTTATGTCGCTTTTCTCTTCATCGCGTTGGCTAGTGGGCGTTTCGGCCATATTGGCACTGCCTGCCGCCATGGCGAACGAGCGGGTGCAGGTTGTCACCAGCTTTTCTATCTTGGCGGATATGGTGGAAAACGTCGGTGGAGAGCATGTGACGGTCAGCTCGTTGGTGGGCCCTGATGGCGATGCCCACGTTTTCTCCCCTAGCCCTGGCGATGCCCGTGCGCTAGCCGGGGCCGATTTAGTGGTCTTCAACGGCCTGCTGTTTGAGGGCTGGATGGAGCGCCTGATTGACTCCAGCGACTACAGCGGCCCAATGGTCACCGCCACCGACGGCATTGTTCCGCGGGCGTTTGCGGCCCATAGCCATGATGACCACGGGCACGAAGCGCATGAGCATCATGATCATGGCGATCACGACCATCACGGGCATGGCGAAGAAGAGCACGCCCATAATGACCATAGCGACCACGATCATGGCGATAACGACCCTCACGCTTGGCAGGACCTGCAGCAGGCCAAGGTCTACGTCACCAATATTCGTGATGGATTGATCGAGGCGGATAGCGCCAATGCGCAGAGCTACCAAGCCAACGCCGAGCGCTACTTGGCGGAGCTGGATAGCGTTGATGCCGAGATTCGTGAGCTGCTCAGCGAGATTCCTGCATCGGCCAGTGTGATCACCGGGCACGACTCGTTTGGCTACTTCTCTAGCGCCTATGGCGTTAATTTTCTCTCACCGGTCGGGCTCTCTACCGAAGCCGACCCCAGCGGCGCCAGCATGGCGGCTTTGGTGGATGTGATTGAGCAGGAGAACGTGCAAGCGCTGTTCCACGAGAACATGACCAACCAGTCCATTATCGTGCAACTGGCCGAAGAAACCGGCCTGCCCATCGCAGGCACGCTTTACGCGGATGCGCTGGCCAGTGAAGGCGATGCCAGTACGTACCTGGGCATGATGCGCCACAATGCGCAGGTGCTGCACGACGCTCTTGCAGAGCCGGGCCATGATGATCATGGTTATGACGACCACGACCACGACCACGACCACGACCACGACCACGACGATCATGGTCATAGCCACTGATTCATACCGTGAAGACAAAAATACCGCCAACCCGGCGGTATTTTTTTGCATTGCATTTTGCGCGGTGGATGGGGAGACTTGCATCACCGACTTTCGTTAACGCTGTTTAAACCGCTGCAAAGAGCCAATGCCATGCGCCTAAACGCCGATTTTAGCCACTTTGCCTGTGTCACGCCGGAGCAGTACCACTGGGTGGCCTCCCCCAGTGCGGGCGTAGAACGAATGATGCTGGATCGCATCGGCGATGAAGTGGCCCGAGCCACTAGCCTGGTACGCTATGCGCCTAATAGCCAGTTCAGCCACCACACCCACGACGGCGGCGAGGAAATTCTCGTGTTAGAGGGCGTGTTTGCGGATGAGCATGGCCGCTACTCCGCTGGCAGCTACCTGCGTAACCCGATTGGCACTGGCCATACGCCGCAGATTGGCGAAGAGGGCGCGCTGATACTGGTTAAGTTGCATCAGTTTGATGAGAACGACCTGCTCCAACTGGCGATTCCTGCCCACCGCTTGCCCTGGCAGCCTGACCGTCGGCCGGGCATTACCTACAAAATGCTGCACACCTTTGGCGATGAGCGGGTCAGCCTGGAGCGTTGGGAGAGCGATACCACCATCGACTACCCTGCCCTGCCCGGAGGCTTAGAGCTATTGGTGCTGGAAGGCTCGCTGTGCGACGCGGGCAGCGAGTACCCGAAAGGCAGTTGGTGCCGCTACCCACCGGGTGCGGCCCCGCAGCTTCGTGCAGGCCAACACGGTGTAATGATGTACGCTAAGCGCGGGCACCTATCTGACGCCCTTTCCCAGGCTAGCGCGCCAGGCCAATAAATGGCAGCAGAGTGAGCAGCGCAATCAGAACCACAGCCACCATTACCAGCGTTACCTGAAACGGGTGCTCCGCTAAGCGCCGCCAGAGTGTTGGCGCTTCATTGCGGGCCAGCGCCTCTTTATGGGCTTGGCGTGCGTTAGCTTGGCGTTCGGCCTGATACTCGGCCAATGCGGCCTCTGCGTCATCACGCTGGACAGGGTTGCGCAGCCAAATGGCATCGACCCCCAGGCGGAAAAAGCCCGCCTGGGTTTCGTACACATCAAAGCCATGCTCATCCAGCAGTTGGCGGACTTCCATGGCTTCTTCATCGGTTACATGGCGCAACCGAAACAGCAAATGGGCCATCTTAGTCGCCCATGGCTGCCATGCGGTCGGCTTGAATCACTTCAATCCAGTAGCCATCCGGATCTTTCACGAAGATAACGTCTTTCATCTTGCCCTGGTCGGCACGCTTCACGAAGGTTACGTCGTGCTCATCAAACCACGCCTGGGCGGCTTCTAAATCCGGCACGTTGAAGCAGATATGGCCAAAGCCCTGGGGCTCGGCGTTGCCATCGTGGTAGGCAAAATCCTGCTGGGTTTCGGTGCCCCAGTTGTGGGTCAGTTCTAACAGGCCTTTCTGGCTAAAGGTCCAGGCGGTGCGGGCTTGGGTATCTTCCGGCACGCTGTCGCTGGCTTCCACGTTGGCGAGGAAGTAGAGCGAAAACTGCATCTCTTCAAAGTCCAGCCGACGCAGAACCTGCATACCAAACACTTTGGAGTAGAACGCCAGGGCGCGTTCCGGGTCTTTGACCCGCAGCATGGTGTGGTTTAAGCGAAAACCCTGAGTTTGTGGGGCAACGGGGGCAACGCCTGGGTGCTGTTCACCTTGAAACGACATACAACTCTCCTATTGCGGGTTGGGGCATCATGACATCGTGAAAAGTATGCTGATATAACACAAATTCTTTGACGAACATATTACCTTGTACAAGGCTTAGGCTGCTAACAGCGTCAAGCTGTCTACCGCTATTTGCGTATTGATCATTTTGCTTACTTCCCCCTGTTATGAGGGCGCAGGTTGTATATTTCCAGCCCTCACCCAAGGACCCTTTATGTTCCGCGATCGAAACGTACTAGGTGAGCCGTTAACACCCTGCCGCCACTCTCTTAATCGTTGCTGAAAAGTAGCGGCTGCACTGGGGCTTTACAGCCTCGCCCAAGGCTAGGATAGTACCCACCAACGACAGGGGCGCCGCCCAGCGGCTGAGAAGCACCCTTCGAACCTGAACCGGATAACGCCGGCGTAGGGAGTCGTGGTGCTCACCACCACCTCCTTCGCCGGGAGGAAACCATGACCTACCCCCCACTTGGCGACATGCTCGCCGCTCTACGCGAGTCTACGCCGCTCGTGCACTGCATGACTAACTATGTTGCGATGAACAGCACGGCTAACCTGCTGCTGGCTACGGGCACCTCGCCTGCCATGCTGCATGCCCCTGAAGAGGTGGCTGAATTCACCGCAATAGCGGGCGCACTCTCCATTAACATTGGCACGCTCTCTACCCCTTGGGCAGAGTCGATGCAGCTTGCCGCTCGCACGGCTAAAGAAACAGGCACCCCATGGGTGTTAGACCCCGTAGCGGTCGGGGCCACCGCCTTTCGTCAGCAGGTCTGCACCGCGCTGCTTGCCCATCGGCCTAACGTCATTCGCGCCAACGCATCGGAAGTCATGGCGCTCACTGGCTTAGCCAGCCAAGGTCGCGGCGTCGATGCCACCACCACAACGGAGGATGCCGCCCAAGCGGCGATCAAGCTGGCACAGCAGCAGTGCTGCATTGTTGCCATGACCGGCGAAACCGATTTTATTACCAATGGCACCCACCACTACCGTTTAACGGGCGGCCACACGCTAATGCCGCGCGTAACCACCCTGGGCTGCGGGTTAAGCGCTTTGGTAGCGGGTTTTTTGGCCGCCAACCAGGCCCATCCACTTTCGGCAACGCTGGCTGCGCTGGCGTGCTTCAGCATTGCCGGAAGCCGTGCGGGGCAGCAGGCCAGTGGGCCGGGCAGTTTTCAGGTCGCGCTACTGGATGCGCTGTATGCCCTTACCCCTGACGATCTCTCTTCTCTTAGCCAGCTGGAGACGCTCCATGCCGTTTGATCTTTCGCTCTATTTAGTCACCGATGCTGCGTTATGCGCCGAAACGGGGCTTGAAGCGACCGTGGAAGCCGCCGTGAAGGGGGGCGTGACCATGGTGCAGCTGCGTGATAAGCATGCCAGCGATGAGTCCATGATTGCCCAGGCAACACGGCTGAAAGCGCTGCTGGAAGGTAGCGGTGTACCCTTGATTATTAATGACCGGCTAAATGTGGCCATCGCCAGCGGTGCCGACGGCCTGCACGTGGGTCAAAGCGATACCGCGGTTCAAGAGGCGCGGGCGGCGCTGGGGCCGCAGGCCATTCTAGGACTGTCGATCAACACCCTCGCGCAGCTTCGTGACGCGCCCATCGCGCTGTTGGACTACGTCGGGTTAGGCCCCATTTTCGCCACTGCCAGCAAGCAGGATCATGCTCGGCCCATCGGCTTCGAGGGCCTCGCCGAGCTGGTGCGCGCCTGCCCGTTGCCCAGCGTGGCGATTGGCGGCTTAAAGGCGCAGCACGCCGCCCAAGTGAGTGCCGCCGGTGCCCAAGGGATGGCGGTGATTTCTGCGATCTGCGGCCAGCCCGACCCTTACCGGGCGGCGCTGGCGTTTCGCGCCTCATGAGTCGGCTCGACCAGCTGACCGCCTTCGTCAAAGTGGCGGAGCTTGGCAGCTATACCCGCGCTGCCGAGGCACTGGATCTTTCACGTACGCGGGTGTCGCGGCAGGTCATGGCACTAGAGGAGACGCTGGGCGCTCGCTTGATTCAGCGCACGACGCGGCGGCTGCATCTTACCGATGCGGGAGAGCGCTATTTAACCCATGCCCAGGCCATTTTACTGGCGTTGGAGGAGGCCGCTGCCGATGTCGGCAGTGGCACCCACACTGTGAGTGGGCGGCTGCGTATCAATGGTCCCATGAGTTTCGGTACGCGCTATCTCGCGCCTCAGGTAGCGCAGTTCATGCAGGCACACCCCGCACTCGACGTACGCCTCGATCTCAACGACCGCCGCGTAGACTTGTTGGAGGAGGGCTATGATGTCGCCATCCGCATCGGTAGCCTGCCCGATTCCAGCCTGATCGCCAGACGGCTAGCCCGCTGCCAGCTCGTACTGTGCGCGTCACCCGGCTATTTAGCGCAGCACGGCACGCCTTTGCGCATCGAAGACCTTACCCAGCACCACTGCCTACGCTATCGCAGCGGGCAGAACAGCGGCGACTGGCGCTTCGGCCAGCAGTACGTTAGCGTCACGGGGCCGCTGGAGAGCAATAATGGGGATATGTTGACCCATGCCGCAGAAGCGGGATTAGGCATCGCCCAACAACCCAGCTTTCTGATTCATGAGAGCGTTCAGCGGGGAAACTTGGTGCCGCTGCTGTTAGACCTACCGCCGACCTACCTAGACATACACGCCCTCTACCCCGCACGGCGTTTTCTACCCGCCAAGGTAGCGCACTTCATCGATCAGTTGGCCGATGCCTGGGGCGACCCACCCATATGGGAACAGGGGCTTGGATTATCGCGTATATCGCAACAGTAAAGTGCTCATCGGTTAGATTATCTTCTCCACTCGCTGGCCTACAGTAGCATCATCGCATCCATGGTGATGCTCAAAACGCGAGAGAGTGCTATGACGACGTTAACTACCCCGACGACAATCCTTCATGCGACCGCCCTACTGCGCGTTAGCCTAGGTGTGATGGCCCTGGCTCACGGCCTGATGAAAGTGTTCGTGTTTACGCTCCCTGGCACGGTGGGCTACTTCGAATCGCTTGGCCTGCCCGGTTTCATGGCTTACTTGACCATTGCCGCCGAAGTCGGCGGAGGCTTGGCCCTGGTGCTGGGCCTATACACCCGCTGGGTGAGTCTGGCGCTAGTACCAGTGCTGCTCGGCGCCGCCTGGGTACACCTCGGTAACGGCTGGGTCTTCTCCAATCCCGGCGGCGGCTGGGAGTTCCCAGTGTTCTGGGCCGTGGCCCTCCTGGTGCAAGCCGGCCTGGGCAGCGGTAGCTTCGTCATCAGCCGCCGACTGGCATAATCCAATGGCCTGCCGAGAATCACACGTTGGCAGGCCCACTGACTGGAGTGTATCCTATGTTACCGAGTCTCTTCATTTCCCATGGCTCTCCCATGCTGGCGCTCACCCCCACCCCCGCCCATCACTTTTTACGGGAGTTGGGCCAAACCCTACGCCCCAAGGCCGTGGTGGTCGTTTCCGCGCACTGGGAAACCCCACACTTGCAGGTCAGCAGCAGCGTAAAGCCTGTCACCATCCACGATTTTGGCGGCTTTCCTGATGCGCT
Organism: Halomonas sp. Cn5-12; assembly: GCF_021532545.1. Taxonomy (NCBI): domain Bacteria; kingdom Pseudomonadati; phylum Pseudomonadota; class Gammaproteobacteria; order Oceanospirillales; family Halomonadaceae; genus Halomonas; species Halomonas sp. Cn5-12. The sequence continues at coordinate 140,122 of NZ_JAKGAY010000002.1, read as the reverse complement.
ATTTGCGGTTCAGTACCCTGCCCCTGGTAACCCTGAGCTGGCCCAACGGCTGGCCAAGCAGCTCGGCGCCACGCCCGTGGAGCGCGGGCTGGACCACGGTGCCTGGGTGCCACTCTCACTGATGTACCCTGACGCTGACGTGCCGGTAGTGTCGCTTTCGCTTCCCAGCCGTTGGAGTAATACCGAGTTGATAGCCCTGGGCGAGCAGCTGGCAATGCTGCGCCAGGAGGATATTTTAGTGGTTGGCTCGGGGAGCTTGACCCATAACCTCTATGAGCTTCAGCCACAGGGTAGGCAGCTTTGCCGAGTGGGTTAATGCACGGCTGCGCGAGGGCGATCGTGACGCGCTGGCCAACTGGCAAACCGCCCCAGACGCCAAGCGCAATCATCCCACGCCAGAGCACTTCCAGCCGCTGCTGGTGGCTATGGGAGCAGGCGGCAGCGCCGCCACCCAGCTACACCACAGTGTTGAGCACGGCGTGCTGGCAATGGATGTCTATCAGTTTGCCTAGCGCTTACGCTGTGGGGCGACGTTTCAGGGTGGTGCGACGATCGTGATAGGCAATGGCCAGACCGCTGCACATGATCAGCGCGCTGCCTACCCAGACCCAGACGTCCGGCAGTTCTCCCCAGAACCACCACCCCAGCAGCACGGCCCACAGCATGGCGGTGTAATCGAAGGGCGCCGCAATGGCGGCGGGCGCATGGCGAAAGGCCAGGGTGATGAACGCCGTGGCCCCCACCCCCAGCACCCCGGAGGCGGCAAAGCCCAGCCAGTGCCAGGGATGGGGCGTTTGCCATACCCAGGGCAGGCTGAGGCCCGTCAGTACCAGCGGCACGGCCGTCATGTAGAACACCATGGCCCACAGGTGCTCGTTGGCGCCATAGCGCCGCGCCGTGACCATCATCAGGGCATAAAATACCGCTGCGGCCAGCATAATCATGGCGCCTAGTTGAAACGCATCTCCGCCCGGGCGAACTACAATCAGCACACCCACAAAGCCTACCAGTGATGCTACAAGCACTGGCGGATCAATACGCTCACCTAAAAGCGGCACGGATAGCAGCGTGACAAATAGCGGTGCGACAAACGCAATGGCGGTGGCTTCTGCCAGCGGCAACAGGGTTAGCCCCCACACAAAGCACACCATGGTGGCGGTGTAGATCAACCCACGCAGCAGGTGAGCGCCTGGCCGCTTGGTGCGCAGCTTACGTAGCCCGCCGCCAAAATAAGCCAACAGAGCAATGAGCGGTAACGATACCAGCGTGCGGAAAAAAATAATTTGTATCGGGGAGTGCACCGCCCCTAACCACTTTGATACTGCGTCCCCTAGTGCTAAAAACAGCACGCCTAAGCACATGCAAAGTATGCCTTTTAAGGATGGCGTCATAAACATGCTCCTTGTGTTGCTATTGTTATGGTCCTACTCGGATATCATCGACATACAATAAAAAGCCCCGCCAACGTACATTAGCGGGGCGGTGAACCACTGCGGTGGTTAAAGGCTTGCGTTGACCACCATACAATCCATGCCCTGCGCCTGAAGCGTTTGGCAAGCTTGCCGCGCCTGGGATTCGTTCAGCGAGACGACACGGGCGCGAAATACTGTCGTGGGCCCCTGAAGCGGATCGATGGCAACGCGGCCTCCCACGCTCGTTGGCAGCTGCTGCGCGGCTTGGCGAGCCAATTGTTCAGCTTGGGCCGCCTGGCTAAAGGCACCTACTTGAATGCCCCAGCCAGCAGAGGCCATTTGCGCAGTGGGAGGTGCCGTCGCCAGCACGCGCTCCCGCTCAATAAAGGCTTGCAGTGGATCTTGCGAGGCAGCTTCTGGTGCCTCCTCACGTGCGGCCTCCGCTTGGAGAAGCTGGGCCTCAACGGTTTGTGCCGGCGTACTGTTAGACATGGGCCGTGTGGGTGATAGCGACGTGGCGGAGATATTAGCCATCATCGGTTGTGAGCGAGGCTGAGTAAGCGGTTGGGCTGGTCCTGCAAACCCCATAAACTCACTTGAGAAACTGGTATCAGCAAGCCATGAGCGTTGATCTCTTAGCGACGCACGCATAAAGCTGCGGTCTAGCAGATCTGCCATATGGGTATCACGGGAAGAGGAACTGAATCCACCCATCACTACGGCTACCATACGGCGGCCATCATGGACAGCAGTGGTGGCCACGTTAAAGCCTGAGGCGCGAATGAAACCAGTTTTTAAGCCATCGGCCCCTGGGTAGTCACGCACCAATCGGTTGTGGCTGGTATGGCGAGTACCGCGGTAGGTGAACTCCTGCAAACCGAAATAGTGGTAATACTGGGGAAAGTCCTGCATCACCCGCACCGAGAGCGTCAACATATCTCGCGCGGTGGTGATTTGCAGATCATCCGGTAAGCCCGAAGCGTTGCGGAAGGTAGTGGCATTCATGCCCAACTCACGCGCCTTCGCCGTCATCAGGTTCGCAAAGCGTTGCTCGCTGCCTCCTAGTGCCTCTGCCACCACGACCGCCACATCGTTGGCAGAACGCACGGCTAGCGCACGAATCGCCGTATCCACAGGAATGGAGCTACCGGCCGACAGCCATAGTTTGGTCGCCGGCATGGCAGCCGCCTGAGCAGAAACGGGCAACGGCTGATCGAGGCTTAGCCTTCCCTCCTCCAGCGCTTCGAATGTTAGGTAGAGCGTCATCATTTTCGTGAGCGACGCAGGATAGCGTGGCTCGTCAGCATTTTCAGCGTATAGCACTTCGCCGTTTTCGAGATCCACAACGATGCCTGCATAACGAGGATTCGCCTGGGCGTTGGCGCTACCCATCAGCGTCATCATCAGCATGACCAGTAGCCAGTGCGCCGCCCAAACCGCTGTGCTCACTCCCCGTGTTGTTGCCATACCGACCTCTTACTGATTGATCACACTGCCCGACACTTGGCCATTCATACGGCTGCTGCATTAGCCTAGCATGCCTTATCGTTAAATTGATCTTCCCATAGAGCATTCATCTCGATAAAGCAGCGGAAAAAGCGCAGATATAAAAAAACCGACCCCAAAGGGTCGGTTTTCATTGTGCCTACCAGAAGGAGCAGCGCTTATTCAGCGACGGCTTCTTCTTCAGCCACCGGGCGGTCTACGAGCTCAACGTACGCCATGGGCGCGTTGTCGCCGGTGCGGTAACCGCACTTGAGAATACGGATGTAACCACCCGGACGCTCGGCGTAGCGCGGACCCAGCTCGTTGAACAGTTTGCCGACGGCTTCTTTGGAGCGCGTACGAGCAAAGGCCAAACGGCGGTTTGCAACGCTATCCTGCTTTGCCAGGGTGATCAGCGGCTCGATAACGCGACGCAGTTCCTTGGCCTTGGGCAGGGTTGTCTTGATGACTTCATGTTCGACCAGCGAGACAGACATGTTCTTGAACATGGCCTGACGGTGCGAGCTGGTACGATTCAGATGACGACCACTCTTACGATGACGCATGGTTGTGATTCCTTACCAAACTGGGACTCAAGTCGACGCTTACGCGGAGGCCTTGTCGTCCTTCAGGCTAGCGGGTGGCCAATTTTCCAGCCGCATGCCGAGGGACAAGCCGCGCGCTGCCAATACATCCTTGATTTCATTCAAGGACTTCTTACCGAGGTTCGGGGTCTTCAGCAGCTCCACTTCCGTGCGCTGAATCAGATCACCGATGTAGTAGATATTCTCGGCTTTGAGGCAGTTAGCGCTGCGTACGGTCAACTCGAGATCGTCTACGGGGCGCAATAGGATCGGATCGACGTGATCCTCTTCCTCTTCGACTTCCTGCTCTTTATCAGCTTCCAGGTCGACGAAGGCGGCCAGCTGCTCTTGCAGAATGGTCGCACTGCGACGGATAGCCTCTTCCGGATCCAGGGTGCCGTCGGTTTCCAGGTCGATAATCAGCTTATCGAGGTCGGTACGCTGCTCGACACGAGCGGCTTCGACCGAGTAGGAAACACGGCGAACAGGGCTGAAGGTGGCATCCAGCTGCAGGCGTCCAATCGCACGGGTCTCTTCATCAGAGCCACGAGCGTCAGCCGGTTCGTAACCACGACCCAGCGCGACCTTAAGCTGAATTTTCAGCTCGGCACCTTCATTGACGTGTGCAATGACATGGTCCGGGTTGACGATTTCGACGCTATGATCAAGCGCAATGTCGCCAGCGGTGACGACGGCTGGGCCCTGCTTGTTCAGCGAGAGCACCGCCTCATCGCGGCTGTGCATCTTGATCGCAACATCTTTCAAGTTCAGGAGGATTTCGATGACATCTTCCTGCACCCCTTCGAGCGCACTGTATTCGTGCTCTACACCGGCAATTTCAGCCTCTACCACAGCGGCGCCGGGCATGGATGAAAGCAGAATGCGACGAAGTGCATTCCCCAGGGTGTGACCAAAGCCGCGCTCGAATGGTTCGAGGACGATTTTGGCATGATGTGCGCTGATTTCTTCGACCTTGATGTCGCGAGGACGAAGAAACTCTGTCACTGAACGCTGCATATGAACACCTTTCAGGCTGCCAAACGGATACTGAGTACTCTAAAGCACAATACTCAAGAGCATCTGGGCGGTTAGCTTTGCTATCCCGCCCAGGCCTCAAGAAGCAGAAACGTACATCAAACTGCTTACTTGGAGTACAGCTCGACGATCAGGTTTTCGTTGATGTCGGCAGTCAGGTCACCGCGTTCAGGCAGAGCCTTGAAAGTGCCTTCCATCTTCTTGGCGTCGATGTCGATCCAAGCGATGTCGCCACGGTTGGCCGCAATGGTCAACGCGTTTTGAATACGGGCTTGGTTCTTCGCCTTTTCACGGATAGCGACCACGTCACCGGGCTTCACTTGGTAGGAAGCAACGTTAACGGTGCGGCCATTCACGGAAATCGCCTTGTGGCTGACCAGCTGACGCGCTTCAGAGCGAGTCGAGCCGAAGCCCATGCGGTAGACGACGTTGTCCAGTCGGGATTCGAGCAGCTGCAACAATACTTCACCGGTCGCACCTTTCAGGCGAGCGGCTTCTTTGTAGTAGTTGCGGAACTGCTTTTCGAGTACGCCATACATACGGCGTACTTTCTGCTTCTCACGAAGCTGCAAGCCGTAGTCGGAAAGACGCTGACGACGCTGGCCGTGTACACCCGGGATCTGCTCGGATTTACACTTCTTCTCGAAGGGAGTCACGCCACTCTTCAGGAAGAGATCGGTGCCTTCACGGCGAGACAATTTGCACTTAGGTCCAATATAACGAGCCATGAATCTGTCTCCTTAAACGCGGCGTTTCTTAGGCGGACGGCAGCCATTGTGGGGAATGGGCGTCGCGTCTACGATGCTTTGCACGCGGAAGCCGGCGGCATTCAGTGCGCGCACGGCGGATTCACGGCCGGGACCGGGGCCTTTGACCAGCACGTCTACGTTTTTCACACCATACTCGGCTGCAGCAGTCGCTGCACGTTCGCTTGCTACTTGCGCAGCGAACGGGGTGCTCTTACGAGAACCACGAAAACCCGAACCACCGGCAGTTGCCCAAGAGAGAGCATTGCCCTGGCGGTCTGTGATCGTCACGATCGTGTTGTTAAAAGAGGCATGGATATGCGCAACGGCATCCACTACCTGCTTTTTAACCTTTTTACGGTTACTACGCGGGTTAGCCATGTTGATGTCTATTCCTGTCTATACGCTGGCTCTCTATGAAAGAGCCTGCGTGTTATTTGCGGATCGGCTTACGCGGGCCCTTACGGGTACGCGCGTTAGTCTTGGTCCGCTGACCACGCAGCGGAAGACTACGACGATGACGCAGACCACGGTAGCAGCCTAAGTCCATGAGACGCTTGATGTTAAGCGTGACATCACGACGAAGGTCGCCTTCTACGGTGAACTTACCAACTTCAGAACGCAGGGTATCCAGCTCATCGCTGGACAGGTCTACGATCTTGGTAGTCGGCGCGATACCGGCAGCAGCACAAATGTGCTTAGCACGAGTACGGCCAATCCCGAAGATATAGGTCAGCGAGATCGCCGCATGCTTGTTGTCCGGGATATTGACGCCTGCAATACGGGCCATCAGCTTACTCCGAAATTTGAGCGGCTTGCTCGTTTAATCATCTACAAAAGGCGCAACAGCATACCCCTTTATAAGCCCTAAGGCAAGGGGTATGCCGGCACCCGCTTAATACAGCCCAGGTTTAGCCCTGACGCTGTTTGTGCCGCGGCTCGATGCAAATGACGCGAACAGCGCCATTGCGACGAATAATCTTGCAGTTACGGCACATCTTCTTTACGGAAGCTCGAACTTTCATCGTTCTCTCCAATTCGCAACGGCGCGCCTCAGCGCATGATGCCGCCGCTACCGTAGCCTTTCAGGTTGGACTTCTTCATCACTGAGTCATATTGATGCGACATGAGATGCGACTGCACCTGGGCCATGAAGTCCATGATGACCACTACCACGATCAGAAGCGACGTACCGCCAAAGAAGAACGGGACGTTCCACGCTACGATCAGGAACTGGGGCATCAAGGAAACCGCAGTGATATACAAGGCACCGAACAGAGTGAGACGCGTCATCACTTTGTCGATATAGCGAGCGGTCTGCTCGCCGGGGCGAATGCCCGGCAGGAAGGCGCCTGACTTTTTCAAATTGTCAGCCACATCCTTGGGGTTGAAGACCAGCGCTGTGTAAAAGAAGCAGAAGAATACCACTGCCGCCGCGAAAAGCAAGATGTAAAGCGGTTGGCCAGGGCCTAACGCTTGTGATGCACGCTGCAACCACTCCATCCCTTCGCCAGCCCCTACCCACTGACCGATCGAAGCCGGAAAGAGGAGGATGCTAGAAGCAAAGATGGCTGGAATAACACCCGCCATGTTCACCTTCAAAGGCAAGTAGCTGCTTTGGCCTGCATACATCTTATTGCCGACTTGACGTCGCGGATAGTTCACTTTGAGGCGGCGTTGACCGCGCTCGATGAACACCACGAACGCAACGGTGGCAATACCTAGCACTGACAGCGCTAACAGCGGAAGAACATTCCAGGCCCCTTCATTGCGAGCAAGCTCGAACGCTTGCCCCACGGCACTGGGCAGCCCAGCGACGATCCCCGCGAAGATCAGCAGCGAAATACCGTTGCCAATGCCCTTCTCGGTGATCTGCTCACCTAGCCACATCATAAACACCGCACCCGACACAAACGTGATGATCGCAGTGAAATAGAAGCTGAAGTCAGCGCTGTAAGCGATGCCTTGGCTAGCCAGACCCACGGACATGCCGGTAGCCTGGACAAGTGCCAGTATCACCGTGCCGTAGCGGGTGTACTGGCTGATCTTGCGGCGGCCAGCCTCGCCCTCTTTCTTGAGCTGTTCAAGATGAGGGGAGACCGCAGTCATGAGCTGCATGATAATCGACGCCGATATGTAGGGCATAATGCCCAAGGCGAGGACGCTCATGCGCTCCAGGGCGCCACCCGAGAACATGTTGAACATGCCTAGGATGGTGCCCTGTTGCTCCCTAAACAAGGCAGCAAGCTGGTCAGGATTGATACCGGGAACGGGAATGTGGGCACCAATACGGTACACCACGATGGCGAGGAGCACGAAGCGCAAACGCGCCCACAGTTCACCCAGACCGCTGCCCATCGCCGGCATATTTCCTGACTTGGCCATTTAGTCCTCTACCTTGCCGCCAGCGGCTACGATCGCTTCACGGGCACCTTTGGTGACCTTGATACCACGAACGGTAACCGCCTTATTCAGTTCGCCAGAAAGGATGATCTTCGCGTGTTGCGTAGCATCCTTCAGCACGTTGGCTTGCTTCAGGGTTTCCATGGTGACTTCGTCACCTGCAACCTTGGCAAGCTCGGCCAGGCGTACTTCTTCAGATACCAGCGACTTAGCAGACGTGAAGCCGAATTTCGGCAGACGACGCTGCAGCGGCATCTGACCGCCTTCGAAACCAGGCTTGACGCTGCCGCCACTGCGTGATTTCTGACCTTTGTGGCCACGGCCACCGGTCTTACCAAGACCGGAACCGATACCACGACCAACGCGCTTTTCAGCGTGTTTGGAGCCCGGTGCCGGGCTCAGGGTATTGAGTTTCATGGATTACTCTCCCTCAACGCGCACAAGGTAGTTAACCTTGTGGATCATGCCGCGTACGGCAGGGGTGTCTTCCAGCTCAACCGTATGACCGATGCGACGCAGACCCAGGCCTTTCATAGTAGCCTTGTGCTTGGGCAAAACGCCGATGGTGCTGCGGATCTGGGTAACCTTGATCGTTGCTGCCATGGTGCCTTACCCCGTGATCGCTTCGACAGACAGACCGCGCTTAGCGGCCACGTCTTCCGGTGCTTGCATGGAGGAGAGACCTTTGACAGTCGCTCGTACCACGTTAACCGGGTTGGTGGAACCGTAGCACTTGGCCAGTACATCGTGGACACCGGCTAGCTCTAGTACAGAGCGCATGGCGCCACCGGCGATGATACCGGTACCTTCGGAGGCTGGCTGCATGTACACCTTGGAAGCGCCGTGACGGGCTTTGACCGGGTACTGCAGTGTGTTGCCTGCAAGGTTGACCTTGACCATGTTGCGACGAGCCTGGTCCATCGCTTTCTGGATTGCGACCGGCACTTCACGCGCCTTGCCACGACCGAAACCGACACGACCTTTACCATCACCAACGACGGTCAGTGCGGTGAAGCCGAAAATACGACCACCCTTGACCACCTTGGCGACGCGGTTGACCTGCACTAACTTCTCTTGCAGATCGCCGCTTTGCTGTTCGTTCTTCGCCATCGTAAAACCCTTTAGAATTCCAGGCCGCCTTCACGAGCGGCGTCGGCCAGAGCCTTGACGCGACCGTGATACTTAAAGCCAGCACGGTCGAAGGCCACCTGGGTGATGCCTGCTTCTTTAGCGCGCTCAGCAATCAGAGCACCGACCTTAGAGGCCGCGTCTGTGTTGCCAGTCGCACCCTCGCGCAGTGCTTTGTCCAGCGTAGAAGCACTGGCTAGCACTTTGCCACCATCCGGCGAGATAATCTGCGCGTAGATGTGACGCGGGGTACGGTTGACGCACAGGCGATACACGCCCAGCTCGCGGATCTTGGCGCGAGCGCGGCGGGCACGACGGAGACGAGATTCTTTCTTCGCGTTCATAACCCTGCCTTACTTCTTCTTGGCTTCTTTGCGACGCACCTGCTCGTCGGCGTACCGAACACCCTTGCCTTTATACGGCTCAGGCGGACGGAAGGCGCGGATTTCCGCGGCGCACTGACCGAGCACCTGCTTGTCCGCGCTTTTCAGCACGATCACGGTGTTTTTCGGCGTTTCCGCTGTAACACCCTTAGGCAGTTCGTAGTCGACCGGGTGCGAGAAGCCCAGTGAAAGATTGAGCGTCTGGCCCTTAGCTTGGGCACGATAACCGACGCCAACAATTTCGAGAGTTTTTGTGAAACCCTCAGATACGCCCGTGACCAGGTTCTGAACCAAGGCGCGGGTAGTACCGGCCATTGCCCAGCTCTTGGCAGACTCACTCGGGGCGAAGGTCAGCTGGCCGTCTTCTTGAGCGATCACCACGTCTTGGTGAATGGTCATAGACAGCGTGCCCTGGCCGCCTTTGGCGGTCAGCTGGCCAGCGTCGATTTTGATGTCGACACCAGCAGGCACTTTAACCGGATATTTCGCTATGCGGGACATTCCAGCCTCCTAGAATACGGTGCAGATGACTTCGCCACCGACGCCTGCTTGGCGCGCGGCACGATCGGTCATGACACCATTAGAGGTGGTGACAATCGCGATACCCAGACCATCGGCGACCTTAGGCAGGTTGTCTTTGCCTTTGTACTGGCGCAGAGACGGCTTGGAAACCCGCTGAATGTGCTCGATAACCGGCTTACCCTCAAAGTACTTGAGAGTAACGGTCAGCTCGGGTTTAACGCCTTCAGCCACCGTAAAGTCGGTAATGTAGCCTTCTTCCTTTAGCACGCGGGCCACTTCGACTTTCAGCTTGGAGGACGGCATGGTAGCCGTCTCCTTGGTGGCCATCTGCGCATTGCGGATACGGGTGAACATATCCGCCAGAGTGTCTTGCATGCTCATTTAATGTGCGCTCCTGATGATTCTACGTGGCGTTACCAGCTGGACTTCTTCAGACCAGGGACGTCGCCACGCATGGCGGCTTCACGCAGCTTGTTACGGCCGAGACCGAACTTGTTGTAAAAACCGTGCGGACGGCCAGTCACGCGGCAGCGGTTACGCTGACGCACCGGGCTTGAGTCGCGCGGCAGTTGCTGCAGCTTCAGCGTCGCCTCGAAACGATCTTCTTCAGAAGCGTTCACGTCCGAGATGATTTTCTTGAGCTCTGCGCGCTTAGCCGCATACTTCTCGACAAGCTGAGTACGCTTGAGCTCACGCTCTACCATACTTTTCTTAGCCATGATCCAACCCTTATTTCTTGAACGGGAAGTTCAGTGCAGCTAGCAGCGCACGGCCTTCCTCGTCGGTGTTGGCGGTAGTAGTGATAGTGACGTCCAGCCCCCGAACGCGATCGATCTTATCATACTCGATCTCCGGGAAGATGATCTGCTCACGCACACCCATAGAGTAATTGCCGCGACCGTCAAAAGACTTCGGGTTAAGACCACGGAAGTCACGCACGCGGGGAATCGCAATGTTTACCAGGCGGTCCAGGAAGTCCCACATACGCTCAGAGCGCAGTGTCACTTTGATACCGATCGGCCAACCTTCGCGCACCTTGAAGCCCGCGATAGACTTGCGTGCCTTAGTCACCAGCGGCTTCTGACCAGAGAGCTTCTCCAGGTCGCCGATGGCGTTGTCGATCAGTTTTTTATCACTGACCGCTTCGCCGATACCCATGTTCAGAGTCACTTTCGTGATCCGGGGTACCTGCATTACGTTGGCGTAGCTGAACTGCTCTTTGAGTTGAGCCACCACCTCGTTTTGATAACGTTCTTTCAAGTTCGCCATTTTGCTACCCGACTCGCGTTAGGCGTCGATCTGCGTCTGCGTCGACTTGTAGATACGTACCTTGGTACCGTCTTCCTTAACTTGGAAGCCGACGCGATCCGCCTTACCGGTCTCCGAATTGAAGATGGCTACGTTGGACGCGTGAATCGGAGCCTCACGCTCGACGATACCGCCCTGATTACCCGCCATGGGATTGGGCTTGGTGTGACGTTTGATCATGTTCACACCAGACACCACGAAGCGGTTTTCTAGTACCCGCTTAACGGTGCCGCGCTTGCCCTTATCCTTCCCGGCGATGACGATGACTTCATCGTCACGTTTGATCTTTTGCATATCCGCCTCGCTCCTTACAGCACTTCAGGCGCTAGGGAAATGATCTTCATGAACTTCTCGTTACGAAGTTCACGAGTTACCGGCCCGAAGATACGCGTGCCGATCGGCTGTTCGTTGGTGTTGTTCAACAAAACTGCCGCATTTCCATCGAAACGGATCAGCGAACCGTCACTACGACGGACGCCACTACGGGTGCGAACGACTACCGCTTTCAGCACTTGGCCTTTTTTGACCTTACCGCGCGGAATAGCTTCTTTCACCGTTACTTTAATGACGTCACCAACGCGGGCGTAACGACGGTGTGAACCGCCTAGCACCTTGATGCATTGCACCCGGCGCGCTCCGCTGTTGTCGGCGACATCCAGCATTGTCTGAGTCTGAATCATCGGTTTTCTCCAAACCTAATCTGACTGCACTGGTTGGACAGACCTAGGAATTAACCTTTGGCCTGCTCGACCACCTCGACCAGCGTCCAGGCTTTCTTCTTGGAAAGCGGACGGCACTCCTGAATGGAAACCGTATCGCCTGCCTTTGCCTGGTTCGCCTCATCATGGGCGTGCAGCTTGGTGGAGCGCTTAACGTATTTTCCGTAGATCGGGTGACGCTCACGACGCTCGATCATAACGACGATGGACTTATCCATCTTGTCGCTGACCACCTTGCCGGTCAGCGTACGTGTTTTTTTCTCTTCGGCCATCTCAATCACCTGCCTTCTCGTTGAGCACAGTCTTAACGCGGGCGATATCCCGACGGACCTGCTTGAGCAGATGAGTCTGGCTCAGTTGGCCTGTGGCCTTCTGCATGCGCAGGTTAAACTGCTCGCGGAGGAGCTCGAGGAGCTGCTCTTTGAGCTCTCCTACGGACTTTTCACGAATTTCCTGGGCTTTCATCACATCACCGTCCGTTTCGCAAAGGTGGTGGACAGGGGCATCTTCTGGGCGGCCAGTTCAAATGCTTCACGGGCCAGCTCTTCGGATACACCTTCAATTTCATACAGGACCCGACCCGGCTGGATCTGGGCTACCCAGTACTCAACTGAACCTTTACCCTTACCCATACGAACTTCGAGCGGCTTCTTGGAGATCGGCTTGTCAGGGAAAACGCGGATCCAGATCTTACCGCCACGCTTAACGTGACGTGTGATCGCACGACGGCCTGCTTCGATCTGGCGCGCAGTAATGCGGCCACGACCGGTTGCTTTGAGACCGTATTCCCCGAAGCTGATCTTGCTTCCGCGATGCGCCAGGCCACGGTTGCGGCCTTTCATCATCTTGCGGAATTTCATACGCTTGGGCTGTAACATCGACTCGCTCTCCCCTTACCTGGAACCTTTCTTCTTGGGCGCGTTGCCGGCAGGCTGCTGTTGCTTAGCCTTGGCACGTACTTCCTCGATACCGCCGAGGATTTCGCCCTTGAAGATCCACACTTTGACGCCGATAACGCCATAGGTGGTGTGAGCCTCAAAGGTGGCGTAGTCGATATCAGCACGCAGGGTATGCAGCGGAACGCGACCTTCGCGGTACCATTCGGTACGGGCGATTTCAGCACCACCAAGACGACCTGACAGCTGAATCTTGATGCCGCCAGCGCCAAGACGCATTGCGTTTTGTACCGCGCGCTTCATCGCACGACGGAACATAACGCGACGCTCAAGCTGACCCGCTACGTTAGCAGCAACCAGCTTGGCATCCAGCTCCGGCTTGCGAACTTCTTCGATGTTCACATGAACCGGAACACCCATCATCTCGGTGAGGTCGCGACGCAAACGGTCGACATCTTCACCTTTCTTACCAATCACGATACCCGGACGGGCAGTGTGAATGGTGATGCGGGCATTGTTAGCCGGACGCTCGATGTGAATGCGGCTAACGGAGGCGTTTTTCAGACGCTCTTCCAGGAAGCTGCGCACTTCGAGATCGTTGTTGAGCTTATCGGCATAGGCGCCGCGCTCGGCATACCAGACAGAAGCATGGTCTTTGACGATGCCCAGTCGAATGCCTGTTGGATTGACTTTCTGACCCATCTGGTCGACTCCTACTTCTCGGCTACCTTGACGGTGATGTGGCAGGTGCGCTTCAAGATACGATCCGCACGGCCTTTGGCGCGCGGCTTGATACGCTTGAGCGTCATGCCCTCATCGACGCAGATGGTCGAGACACGCAGCTCGTCGATGTCCATGCCGTTGTTTTCTTCCGCATTCGCGATGGCGGACTGAAGCACTTTCTTGACCAGTTTGGCAGCCTTCTTCGGGGAGAAGGTCAGCAGATCAAGCGCTTCGGCGACCGGTTTACCGCGCACCTGGTCAGCCACCAAACGGGCCTTCTGTGCGGATAAAGCAGCGCCACTCAGCTTAGCTGTGACTTCCATCTCTTAATCCTCTCTGGCTTACCGTTTGGCTTTCTTGTCCGCCGCATGCCCGCGATAAGTGCGAGTAGCAGCGAATTCGCCCAGCTTGTGACCAACCATTTCCTCGGAAACATGCACCGGGACGTGTTGGCGACCGTTATGGACAGCAATTGTGAGGCCTACCATGTTTGGCAGGATCATCGAACGACGCGACCAAGTCTTGATCGGTTTACGGTCGTTCTTCTCCACTGCAGCCTCTACCTTCTTCAAAAGATGAAGGTCAATGAAGGGACCTTTCTTTAGTGAACGTGGCACAGCCGTTACCTCTTAATGTCTTGGCAATTTAGATCAACGTGTCTTATTACGACGACGAACGATCAGCTTGTCGGTGCGCTTGTTCTTACGCGTCTTGTGACCCTTAGTCGGCACGCCCCATGGGGATACCGGGTGACGTCCACCACTGGTGCGGCCTTCACCACCACCGTGCGGGTGATCCACCGGGTTCATCGCGACACCGCGAACAGTCGGACGCACACCTCTCCAGCGCTTCGCACCGGCCTTGCCAAGTTGACGCAGGCTGTGCTCGGAGTTGCTCACTTCACCCAAGGTTGCGCGGCATTCAGCCAAAACCTTGCGCATTTCGCCAGAGCGAAGACGCAGGGTGGCGTAATTACCTTCACGAGCAACCAGCTGAGCGCTAGTACCGGCACTGCGAGCAATCTGCGCGCCTTTACCCGGCTTCAGTTCGATACCGTGAACGGTAGAACCCAGCGGGATGTTACGCAGAGGCAAGGCATTGCCTTTCTTGATGGGCGCGTTAACACCAGATTCCAGCACGTCACCCGCGCTGACACCTTTCGGTGCAATGATGTAACGACGCTCGCCATCGGCATACTTCAGCAGCGCAATGTGCGCACTGCGGTTCGGGTCGTGCTCCAGACGCTCAACAGTAGCAGGAATGCCATCTTTGGTGCGTTTGAAGTCGATCAACCGATAGTGATGACGGTGACCACCGCCCACGTGGCGGGTGGTGATGCGACCGTAGTTGTTACGGCCACCGGACTTGGACTGTTTTTCCAAAAGCGGTGCATAAGCACGGCCCTTGTACAGCTCCTCACCAACGATCTTGACGACGTGGCGACGACCGGCGGATGTGGGTTTGGTCTTGACGATTGCCATTATCCGTACTCCTGCCCTTATTCGGCGCCAGAGAAGTCTTCGAGCGTTTCACCCGCAGCCAGGGTCACATACGCTTTGCGGTAACCCTTACGCAGGCCAACGCCGTGAGCAGTACGCTTTGTTTTACCCTTAACGTTCAGCACCTGAACGCTGCCGACCTTCTTGCCGAACAGTGCTTCAACGGCTTTCTTGATCTCGGGCTTGGTAGCATCGCTTGCCACCTTGAAAACGTACTGGTTGCGCTCGGCTGCCATCGCGGCCTTTTCGGTCACGTGCGGTCCAAGCAGAACCTTGAATACGCGTTCCTGGTTCATGCCAGCTTCTCCTCGAATTTACGCAGGGCGGAGACGGTGACCAGGACCTTATCAAAGGCAACCAGGCTCACCGGATCAGCTGCAGCGACATCCACCACATCGACGTGGGGAAGGTTGCGTGCGGCCAGATAGAGCGTTTCGTCAACTTCTTCAGTGACGATCAACACTTTCTCAAGGTTGAGCTCTTTCAGCTTGGCAGCTACCTGCTTGGTCTTCGGCGCTTCTACGCTGAACTCTTCAATAGCGACTAAACGCTCTTGACGTACCAGCTCAGACAGGATGGAACGCATCGCCGCGCGGTACATTTTGCGGTTAACTTTCTGGGTGTAGTCCTGTGGACGCGCCGCGAAAGTCACACCGCCGCTGCGCCACAGCGGAGAGCGGATAGTACCGGCACGTGCACGACCGGTACCCTTCTGACGCCACGGCTTCTTACCACCACCACGTACGTCGGAACGGTTCTTTTGAGCGCGCGTACCCTGACGGCCACCAGCCAAGTAGGCGGTAACGACCTGGTGCACCAGCGCTTCGTTGAATTCTTTGCCAAAAGTGGCGTCGGCTACTTCAACGGTACCCGTGCCTGCAGCAAGATTCAGATTCATTGGTAATTATCCCCTTCAGCCAGCTTTCACGGCGCTGCGAACGATAACGTCGCTACCGGTAGCACCCGGTACTGCGCCTTTGATCAGCAGCAGGTTACGCTCGGCGTCGACACGGACGATCTCAAGGCTCTGTACGGTGCAACGGGTGTTACCCATTTGACCGGCCATTTTCTTGCCTTTGAATACGCGGCCAGGTGTCTGACACATGCCGATAGAACCCGGCGCGCGATGCGACAGGGAGTTACCATGGCTGTTGTCTTGGGTACGGAAGTTCCAGCGCTTAACAGCACCCTGGAAGCCTTTACCCTTAGAGGTGCCGGTCACGTCGATCATTTGACCAGCTTCGAAGAGGGATACGGTGAGTTCGCCACCCACTTCAGGAGCTTCTTCGCCTTCTGCAAGACGGAATTCCATCAGTGAACGACCAGCCTCAACACCCGCCTTGGCAAACTGTCCAGCTTGCGCTTTGGTGAGGTGCTTGGCTTTACGAGAACCTGTAGTCACCTGAACCGCTGCGTAGCCGTCAGACTCAATGGTCTTAACGCGCGTTACACGGTTAGGATCAACTTCAATAACGGTCACGGGCACGGATGCGCCATCTTCGGTAAAGACACGGGTCATCCCGGCCTTTTTACCGACTAAACCGATAGTCATACTCAGTCTCCTATAGTGTACGGGGCTATCACCCGCTATGGCTGCCCTTTCCAGAGCATTCCACTAGCACATTGTGTGGCGCCTCACGGCGCGGCGGCTGCTGCTCACATACTAAAAACGGTGAGCGCTGGGCCGCGAAGTGTCTAGTGTATTAGTCGAGCTTGATTTGCACGTCTACGCCAGCGGCGAGATCGAGCTTCATCAGCGCATCAACAGTTTTCTCGGTCGGCTCAACGATGTCGAGCACACGCTTATGAGTACGAATCTCATACTGATCACGCGCATCTTTGTTGACGTGCGGTGAAACCAGAATGGTATAGCGCTCGCGGTTGGTCGGCAGCGGAATCGGCCCACGAACCTGAGCACCAGTACGCTTAGCGGTTTCAACGATTTCCGCTGTGGACTGATCAATCAGGCGATGGTCGAACGCTTTCAACCGAATGCGAATCTTTTGGTTCTGCATTTGCCCTAAACTCCAATGGATGTCGACGGCGCGAGCCGTCTACCCACGCATTCAAAGGATGCGCATTATAGGCACGCCAAAAGCCCATGTCAAACATTTGCTATTGGTGCGCAGAAAAAGGGGCTCGCAAGAGCCCCTCTTGATCAACCATCAAGCAAGCTTACTTGACGATTTTTGCAACAACGCCAGCACCAACGGTACGACCACCTTCGCGGATTGCGAAGCGCAGACCTTCGTCCATAGCGATTGGAGCAATCAGGGTAACAACCATCTTAACGTTGTCGCCCGGCATTACCATTTCAACGCCTTCCGGCAGTTCACAAGTACCTGTTACGTCAGTGGTACGGAAGTAGAACTGGGGACGGTAGCCTTTGAAGAAAGGCGTGTGACGACCACCTTCTTCTTTGGACAGTACGTAGACTTCGGCTTCGAAGACAGTGTGCGGGTTGATGGTGCCCGGCTTCGCCAGCACCTGACCACGCTCAACGTCATCACGCTTAGTACCACGCAGCAGCGCACCAACGTTCTCACCTGCACGACCTTCGTCGAGCAGCTTACGGAACATTTCTACGCCAGTAACGGTGGTTTTGGTGGTGTCGCGGATACCCACGATTTCCACTTCTTCACCAGCTTTAACGATACCGCGCTCTACACGACCGGTAACAACGGTACCACGGCCAGAGATAGAGAATACGTCTTCGATCGGCATCAGGAACGGCTGGTCGATCGCACGCTCCGGCTCAGGGATGTAGTCATCCAGAGCTTTGATTAGGTTAGCTACCGCAGTAGTACCCATGCCGTTCTCGTCTTCACCGTTCAGCGCCATCAGCGCAGAACCAGTAATGATCGGCGTGTCGTCACCCGGGAAGTCGTACTCGGACAGAAGTTCACGAACTTCCATTTCGACCAGCTCGAGCAGCTCTTCGTCATCGACCATGTCCGCTTTGTTCAGGAACACAACGATGTACGGAACGCCAACCTGACGAGACAGCAGGATGTGCTCACGCGTCTGCGGCATGGGGCCGTCAGCGGCAGAACATACCAGGATCGCGCCGTCCATCTGGGCAGCACCGGTGATCATGTTCTTGACGTAGTCAGCGTGTCCCGGGCAGTCAACGTGTGCGTAGTGACGCACTTCAGACTGGTATTCAACGTGAGATGTCGCGATGGTGATACCACGCTCACGCTCTTCCGGAGCGTTATCGATGGTATCGAATTCACGCCAGTCGCCGCCGAAAACCTCAGCAGACACGCGGGTCAGGGCCGCTGTCAGAGTCGTTTTACCGTGGTCGACGTGACCGATGGTGCCGACGTTGACGTGCGGTTTGGAACGTTCAAATTTTTCCTTAGCCACTGCTATAACCTCTTTACGTTAGCTAACGGTTAACCGTTTTGGTTGATGACGGCTTCAACGACGCTGGAGGGCGCCTCCTCGTACTTCGCGAACTCCATAGAGTAGCTCGCACGGCCCTGGGTCTGTGAGCGCAGATCGGTTGCGTAACCGAACATCTCACCCAGTGGCACCGTTGCACGAATGACTTTACCAGAGGAAGAGTCATCCATGCCCTGCACCAGGCCGCGACGACGGTTCAGGTCGCCCATGACGTCACCCATAAACTCTTCGGGGGTCACGACTTCGACCTTCATCACCGGCTCCAGCAGCACGGCCTTGGCCTTCCTGGCACCTTCTTTCACTGCCATAGAAGAAGCAATCTTGAACGCAGTCTCGTTAGAGTCCACGTCATGGTAGGAACCATCAAACAGCGTGACTTTGACGTCGATCATCGGGTAACCCGCGATGACACCATTTTGCAGCTGCTCGAAAGCACCTTTCTCAACCGCAGGCACGTATTCCTTCGGAACCACACCACCTACGATCTCAGAGTTGAACTTGAAGAAGATCTCTTCTTCGCCTTCACCCTTCTCTTCTGCAGTCAGCGGCTCGATACGCAGCCACACGTGACCGTACTGACCACGACCACCGGACTGACGTACGAATTTACCTTCCTGCTCGACGCTGCCACGAATCGTTTCACGGTAGGCAACCTGCGGCTTACCGATGTTCGCTTCTACCTTGAACTCGCGACGCATACGGTCAACGATGATATCCAGGTGCAGCTCGCCCATACCCGAGATGATGGTCTGGCCGGTCTCTTCGTCGGTCTTCACCTGGAAGGAAGGATCTTCCTGGGCCAATTTACCCAGCGCAACACCCATTTTTTCCTGGTCAGCTTTCGACTTAGGCTCTACAGCAACAGAGATAACCGGATCCGGGAACTCCATGCGCTCAAGCACGATCTTGTGATCGATATCACACAGAGTGTCACCTGTAGTGACATCCTTCAGACCGATACAAGCAGCGATGTCGCCTGCGAGTACTTCTTTGATCTCTTCGCGAGAGTTGGCGTGCATCTGAACGATACGACCAACACGCTCTTTCTTCTGCTTAACGGAGTTATAAACACCGTCACCAGATTTCAGAACGCCTGAGTAGACGCGAATGAAGGTCAGCGTACCAACGAAGGGGTCGGTGGCGATCTTGAACGCTAGTGCAGCGAACGGAGCGCTATCGTCTGCTTCACGAGTCGCGATGGTGCCGTCTTTGTCGTCCAGCTCACCTTCGATTGCTTTAACTTCTGTCGGCGAGGGCAGATACTCAACAACCGCATCCAGGACCGCTTGAACACCCTTATTCTTAAAGGCAGAACCACAGGTCACTAGAACGATTTCGCTAGCCAGTGTGCGCGCACGAAGACCTGCTTTGATTTCTTCAATGGTCAGTTCCCCACCTTCGAGGTACTTATCCATCAATTCATCAGAGCCTTCAGCTGCGGCTTCGACCATTTGCTCGCGATATTTTTCGGCAGTCTCTTGTAGCTCAGCAGGAATATCGACAAGCTCATACGAAGTGCCTAAGTCTGCCTCATTCCAGAGGATAGCCTTCATCTCGATCAGGTCGATAACGCCTTTAAAGTCTTCCTCTGTACCCCAGTTAATCTGGATTGGCACAGCGTTAGCACCTAAGCGCTCCTTCAACTGGTCAACGACCATGAAGAAGTCTGCACCGGTACGGTCCATCTTATTGACGAAGACCATACGCGGAACTTCATATTTATTGGCCTGGCGCCATACAGTTTCGGTCTGCGGCTGAACGCCGGAAGAGCCGCACAGTACAACCACAGCACCATCAAGAACACGCAAAGAACGCTCAACTTCGATAGTGAAGTCAACGTGCCCAGGGGTGTCGATGATATTAATGCGGTGCTCATCAAACTGGTGATTCATACCTTTCCAGAAGGTAGTAACAGCAGCCGAGGTGATAGTAATACCACGCTCCTGCTCTTGCTCCATCCAGTCAGTAGTCGAAGCACCTTCATGGGTTTCGCCCAGCTTGTGGTTTACGCCAGTGTAAAACAAAACACGTTCTGTCGTGGTTGTCTTACCTGCATCAACGTGGGCAACAATACCCAAGTTGCGATAGCGATTAAGCGGTGTTTTGCGTGCCACGGTGAAGCTCCCGTTAGTTGGCAATGCTCGTTAATTCAGCAGTGTTCATTTTGCTTATCCCACCGCCGCCACTCTCAAAGGTAGCGGCAGTGTGTTGCAGCATGGCGAAAAAACTCTTTAGCGCAGCACAACCAACAAAATCAAACACAAACTCAGAAACGCCGAGTTTAGAAACGATAGTGAGAGAAGGCCTTGTTGGCTTCTGCCATACGGTGCACATCTTCACGCTTCTTAACAGCCGAGCCTTTGCCTTCAGCGGCATCCAGCATTTCACCTGCCAGGCGCTGAACCATCGTTTTCTCACCGCGGCGACGCGCTGCGTCCACCAACCAGCGCATTGCTAGGGCTTGGCGACGCGAAGGACGAACTTCAACCGGCACCTGATAGGTCGCACCACCAACACGGCGCGACTTCACTTCGACCATCGGCTGGATGGTTTCCAGCGCTTTGTCGAAGATTTCCAGCGGCTCTTCTTTACTACGCTCGGCAACCTTGTCCAACGCACCGTATACGATGCGCTCAGCTACGGACTTCTTGCCGCTGATCATCAGGTGGTTCATGAACTTCGCCAGACGCTCACTTCCGAACTTAGGATCCGGCAGGATTTCGCGTTTAGCTACAACTCTTCTTCTAGGCATGATAAGCCCTCAATTAAGGATCCTTCAGGTAAACCCGGAACTCATTGCGCCAATAGCGCCGCCCGACCTTACTCTTATCAGACCGTCATATTCGTATTAAGGTAACAACGCCAGCGTCTTAAGACGCTGAAACAAGACGCCTTAGGACTTCGGACGCTTGGTACCGTACTTAGAACGACCCTGCTTACGGTTCTGTACGCCAGAGGTGTCAAGGGCGCCACGAACGGTGTGATAACGCACACCTGGCAAATCCTTTACACGACCGCCGCGAATCAGAACAACAGAGTGCTCTTGGAGGTTGTGACCTTCACCACCGATGTAAGAAGAGACTTCGAAACCGTTGGTAAGGCGCACACGGCAAACCTTACGCAGGGCCGAGTTCGGCTTCTTAGGGGTAGTAGTGTAAACGCGCGTACAAACGCCACGTTTCTGCGGGCATGCCTGTAGCGCAGGTACGTCACTCTTAGTGACGGGGCGCTTACGCGGCTTGCGCACTAGCTGATTAATCGTTGCCATGGTGTTTAGCTGACTCCAATGGTTGCCTTAGCCTTTAACAAGTACCTTCAGCAGATGCGGGCGCACCCACCCCACTGTTAAAGGCTGCGCATTCTAAAGGCTGACCCTAGGTGGCGTCAAGTCTTGCTGGCGGTTTAACCAGCAAGACTGCACCATAAGGGCCAGCGACTCGTTGTTACTCGTTTTCCTTACCGTCGATTACAGCTCGTCGTCTGAATCAAGGGCGGTTAACTGAGCACCAAGCTCCTGCTCAACTTCGGTAGCCGAGGGATTGAACAGACGCTCTACGTCTTCGCGTTTGCGACGACGCTCTGCGTGATGGGTCAGACCGGTACCTGCCGGAATCAGACGTCCAACCACCACGTTTTCTTTCAGGCCGCGCAGGTAGTCGCGCTTGCCGGTTACCGCTGCTTCGGTCAGTACGCGGGTCGTTTCCTGGAACGACGCGGCGGAGATGAACGACTCAGTGGCCAAGCTGGCCTTGGTGATACCCAGCAGCAAGCGCTGATACTTGGCCGGGAACTTGCCTTCTTTCTCCAGGCGCTCGTTCTGCTCCAGTACGCGCACCAGTTCTGCCTGGTCGCCGGTAATGAAGTCAGAGTCGCCGGAATCGGTGATCTCCACCTTGCGCAGCATCTGACGTACGATAACTTCGATGTGCTTGTCGTTGATGCCTACGCCCTGCAGACGATAAACGTCCTGTACTTCGGCGGTGATGTACTTGGCCAGCTCCGCGACACCCAGCAGACGCAGGATATCGTGCGGGTTGCTTGGGCCATCGGAGATCACCTCACCCTTCTCGACCGTCTCGCCTTCGAACACGGCGATTTGACGCCATTTCGGGATCAGCGCCTCGAACGGATCGCCAGACTCAGGCGTAATCGTCAAACGACGCTTACCTTTGGTCTCTTTACCGAAGCTCACCACACCGCTGATTTCCGCCAAAATGGCAGGCTCTTTGGGTTTACGCGCTTCGAACAAGTCAGCCACGCGGGGCAGACCACCAGTGATGTCCTTGTTACCCGACGCCTCGACCGGTATACGCGCAACGACCTCACCTACACCGATGGTCGCACCGTCGTCCACCGAGATAATGGAGTTACCCGGTAGCAGGTACTGAACCGGCGTATTGGAACCGGACACGGATACGTACTCACCAGCGGCATCTTTCAGCATCACCATCGGGCGCTTGTCACGACCCGCCATTGGGCGTGCAGCCGACTCGATCACTTCGATGGACGACAGACCGGTCATTTCATCGACGCTGCGGTGCATGGTGACACCCTCGTCGAGATCGATGAACTGCGCCTTACCTTCTACTTCCGCAATGATCGGGTGCGTGTGCGGATCCCACTTAGCCACTACCGCACCGGCATCAACCACGTCGCCGTCACGCACGGAGAGTTCAGCACCATAGGGCAGCTTGTAGTACTCACGCTCACGACCGTGATCGTCGGCAACCGCCAAGGCGCTCGAACGAGAAACCACGACCAGTTTGCCGTCGGCACGTTCAACGTGCTTGATGTTATGCAGGCGCACTTTACCGCCGTGCTTGACCTGAACACTGTCGACCGCAGACGAACGCGATGCTGCACCACCGATGTGGAACGTACGCATGGTCAGCTGAGTACCCGGCTCACCGATCGACTGTGCGGCGATGACACCCACAGACTCACCGATGTTGACCTGGTGGCCACGGGCAAGGTCACGTCCGTAACAGGCGGAACACACGCCGTGAGCCGTATCACAGGTAATCGTGGAGCGTACGACGATTTCGTCCACGCCCATGGTGTCCAGCGAGGCACACCACTTCTCGTCGAGCAGCGTATTACGCGGAATCAGTACTTCTTCGGTGCTCGGATCGACAACATCAATGGCCACAACACGGCCCAGTACGCGCTGAGACAGCGGTACGATGATGTCGCCACCCTCGATGATCGGGTGCAGCGTCAGGCCGTTTTCGGTGCCACAGTCGGCCTCGGTAATCACCAAGTCCTGAGCAACGTCTACCAGACGACGAGTCAGGTAACCGGAGTTGGCCGTTTTCAGTGCCGTATCCGCCAGACCTTTACGTGCGCCGTGGGTCGAGATGAAGTACTGAAGTACGTTCAGACCTTCACGGAAGTTGGCAACGATCGGCGTTTCGATGATCGAGCCATCCGGCTTGGCCATCAGGCCACGCA
Source organism: Halomonas sp. Cn5-12 (assembly GCF_021532545.1). Lineage (NCBI taxonomy): Bacteria > Pseudomonadati > Pseudomonadota > Gammaproteobacteria > Oceanospirillales > Halomonadaceae > Halomonas > Halomonas sp. Cn5-12. The sequence continues at coordinate 116,420 of NZ_JAKGAY010000002.1, read as the reverse complement.
TACCCGCCAACTGACGGATCTGAGCGGCACTACCACGAGCACCGGAGTCGGCCATGATGAAGACGCTGTTGAACGAGTCTTGCTCGACGTCGTTACCATCACGATCAACGACCGTCTCTTTCGAGATACCCACCATCATCGCCTTGGCAACTTTATCGTTCGCCTTGGACCAGATATCGATAACTTTGTTGTACTTCTCGCCTGCGGTTACCAGGCCAGAGGAGAACTGGTCTTCGATCTCTTTGACTTCTGCTTCAGCGGCATCAACGATCTCGGTCTTGGCATCGGGGATAACGAAGTCGTTAACACCGATCGAGGCGCCGGACCAGGTCGCCAGACGGAAACCGGTGTACATCAACTGGTCAGCGAAGATAACCGTGGGCTTGAGGCCCGCACGACGGTATACCTCGTTGATCAGGCTGGAGATCGCCTTCTTCTTCATCGGCTGATCGATCAGCGCGAACGGAACGCCTTCCGGCAGAATGCGGAACAACAGCGCACGACCGACGGTGGTGTCGTAAAGACGGCGGTGCTCGGAGCGCTCGCCAGTCTCTTCGTCGACGTCCACTTCGTCCAGACGCACCTTGACGCGGGCATGCAGCGACACGGACTGTGTGCCGAAGGCGCGCTCTACCTCATTGAGGTCGGAGAACACCATGCCTTCGCCCTTGGCGTTGATCTTTTCACGGGTCATGTAGTACAGACCCAGAACAACGTCCTGCGACGGTACGATGATCGGCTCGCCGTTGGCCGGCGACAGCACGTTGTTAGTCGCCATCATCAGCGCACGGGCTTCGAGCTGTGCTTCCAGGGTCAGCGGTACGTGGACCGCCATCTGGTCACCGTCAAAGTCGGCGTTGTAAGCCGCACAGACGAGCGGGTGCAGCTGGATCGCCTTACCTTCGATCAGCAGCGGCTCGAACGCCTGGATACCCAAACGGTGCAGCGTCGGCGCGCGGTTAAGCAGTACTGGGTGTTCGCGGATAACGTCGGCCAGGATGTCCCACACTTCCGGCAGTTCGCGCTCAACCATCTTTTTCGCGGCTTTAATCGTGGACGCATGGCCCAGCGACTGCAGCTTGGAGTAGATGAACGGCTTGAACAGCTCAAGCGCCATTTTCTTCGGCAGACCACACTGGTGCAGACGCAGGGTCGGGCCCACGGTAATGACCGAACGGCCTGAGTAGTCTACGCGCTTACCCAGCAGGTTCTGACGGAAACGACCCTGCTTACCTTTGATCATATCAGCAAGCGATTTCAGCGGGCGCTTGTTAGAGCCGGTAATCGCACGACCACGGCGGCCGTTATCCAGCAGCGCGTCGACCGCTTCCTGGAGCATCCGCTTCTCGTTACGCACGATAATATCCGGTGCGTTAAGATCCAGCAGTCGCTTCAGACGGTTGTTGCGGTTGATCACACGACGGTAAAGGTCGTTAAGATCGGAGGTCGCAAAGCGGCCGCCGTCCAGCGGTACCAACGGACGCAGATCCGGCGGCAGCACGGGCAGCACTTCCATGACCATCCACGCCGGCGCATTGCCGGAGTGGTAGAACGCTTCCAGCAGCTTCAAGCGCTTGGAGAGCTTCTTGATCTTGGTTTCAGAGTTGGTCTGCGGAATCTCTTCACGCAGCGTGTTGATCTCTTCTTCCAGATCGATGTCTTTGAGCAGCTCCTGAACGGCTTCGGCACCCATACGGGCGTCGAAATCATCGCCGAACTCTTCTAGCGCTTCGAAGTACTGCTCGTCGTTCAACAGCTGACCACGCTCCAGCGTGGTCATGCCGGGGTCGATGACCACGAAGCTTTCGAAGTACAGTACGCGCTCGATATCACGCAGCGTCATATCGAGGAACATGCCGATACGCGACGGCAGGGATTTCAAAAACCAAATGTGAGCCACCGGCGATGCCAGTTCGATGTGACCCATGCGCTCACGGCGCACGGCCGCCTTGGTGACTTCGACACCACACTTCTCACAGATGATGCCGCGGTGCTTCATGCGCTTATATTTGCCGCACAAGCACTCGTAGTCTTTGACCGGGCCGAAAATCTTGGCACAGAACAGACCATCCCGTTCCGGTTTAAAGGTACGGTAGTTGATGGTCTCAGGCTTCTTCACCTCGCCGAAGGACCAGGAGCGAATCATGTCCGGCGACGCCAGGGTAATCTTGATCGCGTCAAACTCTTCGGACTGAGATTGCGATTTGAGTACTTTCACCAAATCTTTCATGGGACGGCTCCTAGCTCTCTAACTCGATATCGATGCCCAGCGAGCGGATTTCCTTCACGAGTACGTTGAAGGATTCCGGCATGCCTGCCTGCATGGTGTGGTCGCCATCCACGATGTTCTTGTACATCTTGGTGCGGCCTTCGACGTCGTCCGACTTGACGGTGAGCATCTCTTGCAGCGTGTACGCGGCGCCATAGGCTTCCAGCGCCCACACTTCCATCTCACCAAAGCGCTGACCACCGAACTGCGCCTTACCACCCAGCGGCTGCTGCGTAACAAGCGAGTAAGAGCCGGTAGAACGCGCGTGCATCTTGTCGTCTACCAGGTGGTTGAGCTTCAGCATGTACATGTAGCCAACGGTCACCGGACGGTCAAACGCATCGCCGGTACGGCCATCGTACAGCGTCATTTGGCCCGACTCCGGAATGTCCGCCAGCTTCAGCAGGTGCTTGATTTCGTGCTCTTTGGCACCGTCGAACACTGGTGTGGCCATCGGCACACCGCCCTTTAGGTTCTTCGCCAGCGCGATGACTTCGTCATCGGTCAGCGAGTCGATATCCTCGACGCGGGTACCGGGCGTGTTATACACCTGACCCAGGAAGTCGCGAATTTCAGCAACCTGCTGGCCACGCGCATCACGCAACATGGCGTCAATTTTGACCCCGAGACCACGTGCCGCCATACCCAGGTGAGTTTCCAGGATCTGACCGACGTTCATACGCGACGGTACGCCCAGCGGGTTCAGCACCACGTCCACCGGCTCGCCCTTCTCGTCGAACGGCATGTCTTCGATGGGCATGATCGCGGAGATAACACCCTTGTTACCGTGACGACCGGCCATCTTGTCACCGGGCTGAATGCGACGCTTGACCGCCATATAGACCTTGACGATTTTCAGCACGCCCGGTGCGAGGTCATCGCCCTGGGTCAGCTTGCGCTTCTTATCTTCGAAACGCTCGTCCATCTCTTTACGGCGGTTCTCAAGCTGTTCGTCGGCCTGGGCCAGTAGCTCGTTGTAGGCTTCATCCTGCATGCGCAGTTTGAACCACTGCTGACGCGGCAGTTCGTCCAGGTACGCCTCGCTCAGCACGTCGCCTTTCTTCAGGTTCGGGCCGCCATTAACCGCTTGGCCATCCAGCGTACGCTTCAGACGCTCAAAGGTTGCGTCTTCGGCAATACGGTAGGTTTCCTGAAGATCCTTGCGCACTTCGTCCAGCTGCATCTGCTCGATGGAGAGCGCACGGGAGTCTTTCTCAACGCCGTCACGAGTAAACACCTGAACGTCGATAACCGTACCTTTCATGCCGGTCGGGGCACGCAGGGAAGTATCTTTAACGTCAGACGCTTTTTCACCGAAGATGGCACGCAGCAGCTTCTCTTCTGGCGTCAGCTGGGTTTCACCTTTCGGTGTTACCTTACCGACCAGAATGTCACCGGGGCCAACTTCAGCGCCGATGTACACAACGCCCGCCTCGTCCAGTTTACCCAGTGCGGATTCACCGACATTGGGAATATCAGAGGTAATCTCTTCCGGCCCTAACTTGGTGTCGCGAGACACGCAGGTCAGTTCCTGGATGTGGATGGTGGTGAAACGGTCTTCTTGAACCACACGCTCAGAGAGCAGGATGGAGTCCTCGAAGTTGTAGCCGTTCCAGGGCATGAACGCGATACGCATGTTCTGGCCAAGCGCTAGGTCGCCCATGTCGACGGACGGACCGTCGGCAAGGATGTCACCACGCGCCACGTTGTCACCAGGGCGCACGATGGGGCGCTGGTTCATGCAGGTGTTCTGGTTGGAACGGGTGTACTTGGTCAGGTTGTAGATGTCGACGCCGGCTTCACCGCCGATGATTTCATCTTCGTTGACCCGCACCACGACACGACGCGCATCCACGGAGTCGATGACGCCGCCACGGCGCGCCACGGCACAAACGCCGGAGTCACGGGCAACGAAGCGCTCCATGCCGGTACCGACCAGCGGCTTGTCGGCACGCAGGGTCGGAACGGCCTGACGCTGCATGTTCGCCCCCATCAAGGCGCGGTTGGCATCATCGTGCTCCAGGAACGGGATCAGGGCCGCTGCGACAGATACAACCTGACGCGGAGACACGTCCATCAGCGTCACCTGCTCAGGACGCATAAAGGTGGTCTCACCGCGGTGGCGTACCTGTACCAGGTCATCAATCAGCTTGCCGGACTCGTCAACCGCCGCAGACGCCTGGGCGATAACGAAGTCACCTTCCTCAATCGCTGACAAGTGCACGATATCGTCAGTGACCTGGCAGGCATTCACTTTGCGATACGGTGTTTCCAAGAAGCCGTAGCTATTGGTATGACTGTACGTTGCCAGCGAGTTGATCAGACCGATGTTCGGGCCTTCCGGCGTTTCGATCGGGCACAGGCGGCCATAGTGCGTGGCGTGTACGTCGCGCACTTCGAAGCCTGCACGCTCACGGGTTAGACCACCCGGGCCGAGTGCCGACACACGACGCTTGTGGGTCACCTCGGAGAGCGGGTTGTTCTGGTCCATAAACTGAGACAGCTGGCTGGAGCCGAAGAACTCTTTCACCGCTGCCGCAACTGGCTTGGCGTTGATCAGGTCTTGCGGCATCAGGCCTTCGCTTTCCGCCATGGAAAGACGCTCTTTCACCGCACGCTCGACACGCACCAGACCGACGCGGAACTGGTTCTCGGCCATTTCGCCTACGCAGCGAATACGACGGTTACCCAGGTGATCGATATCGTCCACGTCGCCGAAGCCGTTACGGATATTGATCAGCTCACGCAGGACATCGAGGATGTCCTTGCGATCCAGCACGCCGGAGCCGGTGTCGCTTTCACGACGCAGGCGACGATTGAACTTCATCCGACCAACGCCCGACAGGTCGTAGCGGTCTTCGGTGAAGAACAGGTTATGGAACAGCGTCTCGGCAGCCTCTTTGGTGGGCGGCTCGCCGGGACGCATCATGCGGTAGATCTCGACAAGCGCTTCCAACTGAGAGCCGGTGGTATCCAGCTTCAGAGTGTCGGAAATGAACGAACCGCAGTCGAGGTCGTTGGTGTAGAGGGTTTCGATATGCGTGATACCGCCCTGCGCCATACGCTCGAGGACTTCCGGAGTGATTTCCGTGTTACACGGGCAGATCAGCTCACCGGTTTTGGTATCGATTTGGTCTTTGGCCAGCGTTTTGCCGAACAGATACTCCATCGGCACTTCCAGACGCTCAAGGCCGGCTTTTTCAAGCTGACGAATGTGCTTCTGAGTGATCCGGCGACCCTCTTCGACGATGACGCTGCCTTCGCCATCTTTGATGTCGAACGTGGCCGTTTCACCGCGCAGGCGTGATGGCACCAGCTCCACAAAGAAGCCGGTCTTCTCGATGTGGAATTTGCTGGTTTCGAAGAACTCAGCCAGGATCTCTTCGGTGCTCATACCCAGCGCACGCATCAGTACCGAGGCCGGCAGTTTGCGGCGGCGGTCGATACGCACGAAGACGTTGTCTTTCGGGTCGAACTCGAAGTCGAGCCAAGAGCCACGGTAAGGAATCACGCGAGCAGAGTAGAGCAACTTCCCTGAGGAGTGGCTCTTGCCTTTGTCGTGATCGAAGAACACACCGGGCGAACGGTGGAGCTGAGAAACGATAACCCGCTCAGTACCGTTGATGACGAAGGTACCGTTCTCGGTCATCAGGGGGATCTCCCCCATGTAGACTTCCTGCTCTTTGATGTCTTTGATGGCCTTGTTCGAAGAGTCGCGATCGTAGATGATCAAGCGAACCTTGACACGCAGCGGAGCGGAATAGGTCACGCCACGCAGCTGACACTCTTTGACATCGAACGCTGGCGTACCGAAACGGTAGCTCACGTACTCCAGGGCCGCATTGCCGGAGAAGCTCTCGATCGGGAACACGGACTTGAACGCCGCGTGCAGGCCAACCTCGTGGCGCTCGTCGGGCGAACGATCCTGCTGGAGAAAGTCGTAGTAGGAATCAAGCTGGATGGCCAGCAAGTAAGGCACATCCATCACTTGGGGCAGTTTGCCGAAATCCTTGCGGATGCGTTTTTTCTCAGTATATGAGTAAGCCATCTGTATTCCCCAGCTTGTTCACCATGGGTGACCGATGCGTGGTCATCTGCCCCGCGGGCGTTTCAGACGCAGACAGCAAGCTCCTAAATCGGTAGCTCGCCGTCAAAAATCTTGATAGATAACAGTGTTACAGTAGTGCTGTTCGCGCTTTGCTGTCGCTTGCCAACATCACTCGCGCTTCACAACTGACGCGTTACAACAACGTACGCTTCACAACAACGGTCTTACTGTTTTGCTGCTTTTTACCGCAGCGCTTCTGCTGTTGCCTTGCAGCATATTACAACAGAAAAAGGCCGGCAGCGGGATAGCCCGCCGCCAGCCGTGGAAGCTTACGCAGCGCGTAAAGCCATCAGCACAAGGATTACTTGAGCTCGACGGTTGCGCCCGCTTCTTCCAGCTTCGCTTTAGCGGCTTCAGCGTCTTCTTTAGACATGGCTTCTTTGATGGTCGCCGGCGCGCCGTCAACGGCACCTTTGGCTTCTTTCAGGCCAAGACCGGTGATTTCACGAACAGCTTTGATGACGTTAACTTTCTTGTCACCAGCAGAAGCCAGTACCAGATCAAATTCAGTCTGCTCTTCAGCAGCTGCTTCGCCGCCGCCAGCCGGGCCAGCCATAACGGCTGCCGCTGCAGAAACGCCGAATTTCTCTTCCATTGCTTCGATCAGCTCAACAACTTCCATGACGGACATGTCGGCTACAGCATTGATGATATCGTCTTTGGACAGTGCCATTGTTTCATTCCTAACTTTGCGGGAGTCTCGGTCAGCCGAGGACTCGGGGTTCATTGCTCGGTTCAGGCAGCGTACCGATCACATCGTTCACGCCGCCTGCAAGAAACACTGCTTAGGCAGCTTCTGCTTCTTGCTTCTGGTCGCGCAGGGCGGCCAGAGTACGAACCAGCTTGCCAGCGGAGGCTTCTTTCATGACCGACATCAACTTGGCAATTGCCTCGTCGTAAGTCGGCAGGGTTGCCAGACGATCGATGTCAGCAGCCGGAATCAGCTCACCTTCGTAGGCCAACGCTTTGACTTCGAAGTTCTTCTCATCTTTAGCGAACTCTTTGAACAGACGAGCGGCAGCGCCCGGGTGTTCGGTAGAGAAAGCCAACAGAGTAGGACCAACAAAGCTCTCGTTCAGACACTCCCACTGAGTGCCTTCGAGTGCGCGGCGAGCCAGCGTGTTACGAACAACGCGAAGCTCTACACCGTTTTCGCGGGCCTGCTTACGCAGATCGGTCATTTTGCTGACCGTAACACCACGAGAATCGGCAACTACGACGGAGAGTGCGCCCTTGGCCGCTTCACTGACCTCGGCAACAATCGCTTTCTTGCCTTCAAGTGCTAGTGGCACAGTGATCACTCCTTCGTGCCGGAACCCATCAAGGCTCCGGTGGTTACCATCTCTTCCAAGGCATACTGCTGGCCTTGGAAGCCTTAGGGGATGGTGCTCACCAGAAAGCGGCTTGCGAAAAGCGTTAACCAACTGGCGGCCACACCATCTGCGCAGGCGCTCTAGGGCGATTAAGCCGCCTGTCTCAAAAGACGAGGCGGCACCTGCGGTCTTTGACGGCGCCTCGCTCGACTAACTACCTAGCGAGGGACCGCAAAGTTCTTGCTCGGTACTTACTAAAACCTGCCGACGACTCGCTTATACCAGCGCAGAGTGGTCGATGGTCAAACCCGGGCCCATGGTAGTGGACAGGGTAATTTTCTTAAAGTAGACGCCTTTGGAGGAGCTCGGCTTGAGCTTCTTCAGGTCAGCTACCAGTGCTTCCAAGTTACCCTGAACGGACGCCGCGTCAAAACCCACTTTACCTAGGGTCGTGTGGATAATGCCGTTCTTATCGGTACGGAAACGCACCTGACCCGCTTTGGCATTTTTGACCGCCGTCGCCACGTCAGGCGTCACGGTGCCAACTTTCGGGTTCGGCATCAGGCCACGCGGACCAAGAATTTGGCCCAACTGACCGACAACGCGCATCGCATCCGGAGAGGCGATAACCACGTCGAAGTCCATTTGGCCTTTTTTGACTTGCTCAGCCAGATCGTCCATGCCCACGATGTCAGCACCGGCTTCTTTAGCCGCATCAGCATTGGCACCTTGGGTGAAGACGGCTACGCGTACGTCTTTGCCAGTACCGTTAGGCATGACGGTAGCGCCACGTACGACCTGATCGGATTTACGCGGATCAACACCCAGGTTGATCGCCACATCCAGAGACTCTTTGAATTTGACCGTGGACAGCTCGGAAAGCAGTGACACGGCTTCTTCCAGGGAGTACGCTTTATTCGGGTCTACTTTCTCGCGAATGACTTTCGCGCGCTTAGACAGTTTAGCCATGATCAGAGACCCTCCACGTTTAAGCCCATGCTACGAGCGCTACCAGCGATGGTACGCACCGCGGCGTCGAGATCAGCAGCCGTTATATCCGGCTCTTTGGTTTTGGCGATCTCTTCGAGCTGCTCGCGAGTCACGGTACCGACTTTCTTCTTGTTCGGCTCACCAGAACCGGACTTGATGCCGGCTGCTTTCTTGAGCAGAACGGCGGCCGGCGGTGTTTTGGTGACGAACGTGAAGCTACGGTCAGAGTAGACAGTGATCACGACAGGCGTCGGCAGGCCCGGCTCAATCTCTTGAGTCGCAGCGTTGAACGCCTTACAGAATTCCATGATATTCACGCCGTGCTGACCCAGCGCGGGGCCTACGGGCGGACTCGGGTTGGCTTTACCTGCAGCAACCTGCAGTTTGATATAAGCCTGTACTTTCTTGGCCATGGTAAATACTCCAGTTGGGTGATAGCGCCTGACGGCTCCCCGGTACGCGTAAAGCAGCGCTGGGCTGCTTTACATGAATCCAGACTGACGCGCATAGGACACCAGCCTGCAACATTTTGAGATTACTCTTTTTCAACCTGCGAGAATTCGAGCTCCACAGGCGTTGCTCGCCCAAAGATCAGCACGCTGACCTGCAGGCGGCTCTTGTCATAGTTCACCTCTTCAACGACACCGTTGAAGTCAGCAAACGGACCATCGATGACACGGACGGACTGACCCGGCTCGAACATGGTCTTGGGACGCGGCTTGTCGGTACCATCTTTGACACGACGCAAGATCGCCTCTGCTTCGCGCGAGGTAATCGCAGCGGGCTTCTCTTTGGTGCCGCCAATGAACCCCATGACACGCGGCGTCTCATTCACCAGGTGCCAAGTTTCATCATCCATTTCCATCTCGACTAACACGTAGCCCGGATAGAACTTGCGCTCACTCTTGCGACGCTTGCCGTCACGCATCTCAACCACTTCTTCCGTCGGCACCAGGATCTCGCCAAAGCGATCTTCCATGCCGTACATCTTCACACGCTCGATAAGCGAGCGCATGACATGCTTTTCGAAGCCGGAATAAGCGTGGACGACGTACCAACGTTTGGACATGAAAACTCCTAACCAATGACGCCGGACATCGCCCAGCCAAGAAGAGTATCGATCAACCACAGCATCAGACCCACCACCAGCACAGCTACCAGCACAATGGCGGTTGTCTGAATGGTTTCAGGACGGGTCGGCCATACAACGCGCTGAATCTCTTTCTTGGCGCTTATGGCAAGCTCAACTAAATCGCGACCTTTTGTGGTTGTTAAGGCGATCAAACCAGCAAGCGCACACAACACCACCACACCCAAGACGCGGTAGAGCAGGCCAATATCGGCGAAATAGGTATTACCAACGACTGCAACGACAAGCAGCGCCACAACCGCCGCCCACTTGAGCCCGTCATGGCGCGCCTGTTGCACCTCTGCGCCATGTTTTACGGAACTAGGCTTCATAAAAACGAGACTCCTAAGGGTGCAGCGAGCGACAAAGGAATTCTAGAAAAGACGTACCAACCTGGGGAAGGCTGGCAGGCCAGGAGGGAATCGAACCCCCAACCTGCGGTTTTGGAGACCGCTGCTCTGCCAATTGAGCTACTGGCCTGTATCGTCATGCACGCAAGCAAACGCCTACGCAACAGCGGGCGCCATAATAGCGGAGAAACCTCCGCCTGACAACCCTTACTTTCACCCCCAAACCACCGGAGGGCAGAGACAAAAAAAGCGAGCCTCGCTCGCTTTTTCCGCAATATGGAGCTCATGGACGGAATTGAACCGTCGACCTCACCCTTACCAAGGGTGTGCTCTACCCCTGAGCTACATGAGCCAAAACACATCAAACTGGAGCGGGCGGCGGGAATCGAACCCGCACCATCAGCTTGGAAGGCTGAGGTTCTACCATTGAACTACGCCCGCCGAACTTGCCTATAGAATGACAATCCGCTGCACGAGAAACAGTAGCTAATGCCCGCTTACCGGCCTTTCATTCCCAAACCCTGATTAAATCAGCGCTTGATAAATCTGGTGGAGAGGGAAGGATTCGAACCTTCGAAGCTTTCGCGGCAGATTTACAGTCTGCTCCCTTTGGCCACTCGGGAACCTCTCCAGCTGTGGCGGCACATTATGCCAGCCTCCAAAACGGTGTCAAGCCTGCAAACCCTTTATTTATTAAAGCTTGCTGGATACAACGCTTTCTTAAGCGCAGCTTCCGCTCTGGAACGCGCTGCATTCTGTCAAAGCAGCATCGAGAATGCAAGGCCTGCGCGAATTTTTTCTAATGATACCGGTTCTGGAACCCGAGGAGCACCTGACATCTTGCCCGCCCGTTCGGCAAAGGTGAGCGGAAAACTGGCCTCAAGCCCGCCATATACCATATCGGGCCATACCGCATGGGGCACCTGCACGCCGCGGGAAACGACTCTGGCATCACCACCGGTGAGCAGCACTGGTAGCGCCACCCCTTGCTGGTCACACACTTCGCTATAAATACGGTTAATCGCACTGACGGCTGCCATATAGATACCGTGATTCACCGCATCCACCGTGCGCCGCCCTGGCTCTAGCAATGCATCGGCTTCGCTTTCCGGGTCGATGGCGACGTTGCGCGTTCCTAGCTTCAGACTCTCTTTCATGAGCCGCAGGCCGGGAATAATGAAACCACCCAGGTGCACACCGCCAGGTAGTACGAAGTCAATGGTAATGGCGCTACCGCAATCCACCGCACAGCAACCACCCGCCAGCTGGTAGCCCGCCAGCGCCCCCATCCAGCGGTCAACGCCCAACCGGCCCGGCTCTTCATAACCATTGACCACGCCGAGCGCTTCTGGCGTTGAGCGCGCCACATAAACGTGACGCACCTGACGGCGTAGCAACGTCACAGTCTCATCCAGCACAGCGGCCCTGGCTACACTGGATATCCGCACGGCTTCGACGACATCCAGGTCGGGAATATCCGCCCCCGGGCGCCACTCTTCCCGTGTCCACACGGCACCTCGCGAGCGGATCTCACTGCTCTCGGCATCTTTAAGCCGCCATTTCGACAGCGTGTTGCCGATATCCAAATCCAAAATCATAGGCGCCTACGTACGCTGATCTCACCGCCCGATAGGCGTCGCGAGTGACCGTTTTCAGTAACCCACAGGTTACCACTCTCATCCACATCTCCCGCCACAGCATCGCTTGAGCGCTCACCTTGAATCACTCGGATGGGTAGGCCTGCATAAGCATGGCGCTGATTCCACGCATCAAGCCAAGGCGCAAAGCCACTGTTTTCAAAGCCCGCCAGCATACCCAACAGCCCCGACACCATATCGGCAGCCAACTGGTTGCGGGAAATACCTGCCTTGGCATCAAACAGCGCTGCCACCGGCTGGTCAATGGTGGCCCGCAGGCTATCCGGTAGCGACAGGTTCATGCCCATGCCAATCACTACTTCACAAGGGCCTGCCGCATCACCGGTCACTTCAATCAAAATACCGGCTAACTTACCAAGCTCGCTGCCCTGCTCGGCTAGTAGCACATCGTTCGGCCACTTTAGTTTGGGCGATACGCCATACTGCTCAAGCACCTGAGAGACCACCACACCCACCGCCAGGCTTAACCCCTCCAGAGCATTGATGCCTGACTCGAAGCGCCAGCCCATTGACACCATGAGGCTCTGCCCCCAGGGCGTCGACCACACCCGGCCACGGCGGCCACGCCCAGCCGTTTGCAGCTCGACGAAGCAGACCTCGCCATGCCCTGCCCCTTGAGAGAAGCGCTCGCGCAGGTATTCGTTGCTTGAGGGAAGCTGATCTTCCACGAACAGCCGCGCCAGCAGGTGGCGGGCATCGGCGGGCAGTCGCTCGACGATTTTGGCGCCATCCAGCGGCTCTAACGGGTGAGCCAACCGGTAGCCACGCCCTTTCACAGCGACCAGCTCTACGCCCAGCGCCTCTAATTTTTTTAGCTGTTTCCACACGGCGGCTCGGGAAACGCCCAGCGCTTCGCCTAATTGTTCACCGGAATGAACCTCGCCATCGCTTAACAAACGCATCAGGTTACCGATGGTCATGTGCTTGCCCCAACTGGGAAAACGCCTATCTTAACGGAAGCGTCACAACAGCGAAAACTGCCGCGTTTAGGTTATTGACTTGCTGCTTTATTTAAGACAGCGCTGGTAGTGGACCACCCCCAGACCCTATAATGCCGCCCTATTTTTCCAGCAGGATCGCGTCGTGATCGAGAATCTTCGCAACATTGCCATCATCGCCCACGTTGACCACGGTAAAACTACCTTGGTAGACAAACTGTTAAGCCAGTCCGGCACGCTCGACCGTAAGGCCGAAGGCCAAGAGCGTATCATGGACTCTAATGACCAGGAGAAGGAGCGTGGTATTACCATCCTGGCCAAAAACACCGCTATTCAGTGGCAGGATGGTAATGGTACGGGCTACCACATCAACATCGTGGACACCCCTGGGCACGCCGACTTCGGTGGCGAAGTTGAGCGTGTTATGTCCATGGTGGACTCGGTTCTACTGCTGGTTGACGCCGTAGACGGCCCGATGCCGCAAACCCGCTTCGTGACACAAAAAGCCTTCTCCCAGGGCCTGAAGCCGATCGTGGTGGTTAACAAAATCGACCGCCCCGGTGCACGCCCTGATTGGGTTATCGACCAGATTTTTGATCTGTTCGACAACCTGGGTGCCACTGACGAACAGCTCGACTTCCCGATTATCTACTGCTCGGCGCTGAACGGTATTGCTGGTATGGATCCGGAAGCGCTGGCCGACAACATGGATCCGATGTTCCAAGCGATTGTGGACATCGTTGAGCCACCGAAAGTTGAAGTAGATGGTCCCTTCCAGATGCAGATTTCTGCCCTGGACTACAACAGCTACGTCGGCGTTATCGGTCTTGGCCGCATTAAGCGCGGTTCTGTGAAGCCTAACCAGCAGATTTCAGTCATCAGTGTTGATGGTACGACTCGGAAAGGCAAAATCGGTCAGGTCATGACCCACATGGGCCTTGAGCGAGTTCAAACCACCGAAGCCACCGCTGGCGATATCGTATGCATCACGGGCATCGAAGACCTGGCCATCTCCGACACTCTGTGTGACCCGAGCGCCGTTGAAGCGCTGCCGCCGCTGTCTGTTGATGAGCCGACCGTTTCTATGACCTTCCAGGTCAACGACTCGCCGTTCGCGGGTAAAGATGGCAAGTTCGTCACCAGCCGTAACATCAAAGATCGCCTGGATCAGGAACTGATTCACAACGTTGCCCTGCGCGTCGAGCAAGGCGAAACCCCCGAGAAATTCAAAGTCTCTGGCCGTGGCGAACTGCACCTGTCGGTGTTGATCGAAACCATGCGCCGTGAAGGCTTCGAGCTGGCCGTTGGCCGTCCGGAGGTCATCATCAAAGAGATCGACGGCGTCAAGCAGGAGCCGTACGAGGAGGTGATCATCGACTGCGAGGAGCAGCACCAGGGTGCCATCATGGAGGAGCTCGGCTACCGCAAGGGCGAGCTCACCAACATGAACCCCGACGGCAAGGGCCGGGTACGCCTGGACTTCATGATCCCCGCCCGCGGCCTGATCGGCTTCCGCGGCCAGTTCATGACCCTGACCTCCGGCACCGGCATCCTCACCAGCCGCTTCGACCACTACGGCCCGCTCAAGCCCGACGCCGCTATCGAGCGTCGCAACGGCGTGATGGTCTCCATGGTCGACGGCAAGGCGCTGGCCTACGCGCTCTACACCCTGCAGGATCGCGGCAAGCTGATCATCGACCACGGCACCGAGGTCTACGAGGGCATGCTGGTGGGCATCCACAGCCGCGCCAACGACCTGGTGGTCAACCCCACCAAGGGCAAGAAGCTCGATAACATGCGTGCCTCGGGCAACGACGAGAACATCGTACTGACCCCGCCAGTGAAATTCACTCTGGAGCAGGCCATCGAGTTCCTCGACGACGACGAGCTGGTGGAGGTGACCCCCAACCATATCCGCCTGCGCAAGAAGTTCCTCAAGGAAAACGAGCGCAAGCGCGCCAGCAAGAAGTAAGCCGACCCCGACACAAAGCCCGCCGCCGTGCGGGCTTTTTTATGTAAGTTCTCAGCGTAGCAACCTTTTTCGTACGACAGCCCCTCTGGCCGCGCGTTTTGGTTCATCGCCAAGCGTGATCGTTAACGCACCCTAAACGCTAGTACGCTGGAAAGCGCTGACGTTCTATCGCAAAGTAGCGCTATTCTCAGCGCGCCCTCGGGGTGCTGACATGCCACAGTTCATACAAGTGTTTGGATACTTACCCCATCCTGGCACCCCTATACGGACACTCCTTCACATGAGCGGTCATAACGTTTGGACGCACAAGGGCATCGAATCGGGGCTGCGCATCAGCTTCGCCAAGCCAGAGGCTAGATACCGGCCAACGCAACATCATGGGTTTCAACAATAACATGCGATGGCAGGCGGCCCTGGCCGCCTGCCTGCCGAGGACACCATGCACCCCCTTATCGAAGTACAACATGTCAACAAGGCATTCGGTGGGTTACACGTCATCAACGACTGCTCCATACGCGTGGAGAAGGGCTCGATCACCGGCATGATAGGCCCTAACGGAGCCGGTAAATCGACGCTCTTCAACCTGATCGCCGGGGCGCTGACGCCGGACAGCGGGCAGATCCTGCTCGATGGCGAAGACATCACCACCTTGAGCGCCGACCAGCGTTTCCACAAAGGACTGCTACGCACCTTTCAAATTGCCCACGAGTTCAGCCAGATGAGCGCGCTGGAAAATTTGATGATGGTGCCCCCCCGGCAGGCCGGTGAAAATCTGTTCAATACTTGGTTCAAGCCATCGCTGGTGCGCGAGCAAGAGGCCGAGGTGCGCCGCCGCGCGCTGGAGGTCATCGACTTCGTCGGCCTACACCATGTGCGCAACGAACTTGCGGGCAATCTCTCCGGCGGACAGAAGAAGCTTCTGGAGCTTGGCCGCACCATGATGACCGATGCCAAGATCGTCCTGCTCGATGAAATCGCTGCGGGGTGAACCGTACGCTTCTTGGCGATTTAATGGGCAATATCGAGCGGCTCAACCGTGAGATGGGCTACACCTTCCTGGTCATCGAGCACGACATGGACATGATTTCGCGGCTCTGCGATCCGGTCATCGTACTGGCCCAGGGCAGCGTCATGATGGAAGGACACATCGAAGCGATACAGAACGACCCGGCAGTCATCGAGGCCTACTTCGGCTCGGATGCCGCCTGACCCCGGCAATACGCTTCACACCGTCACGACCAACAGCCCACCCACGGCTACAACAACATGATCGCGTCTGGAGACCCCAGCGCGACGCTTGCTGAGACGCGTTTATGTCATCGATACAGGCATCCCCCCAGCCACTGCTTGAAGCACGCGACGTGCACGGCGGTTATGGCAGTATGAACATTTTGAACGGGGTCGATATGACTCTGTATGCCGACGAGGTCGGCGTCATCGTCGGCCCCAACGGCGCGGGAAAATCCACCATGCTCAAAGCCGTATTTGGGCTTCTGAACGTCAACCAGGGCGAAATCCTGCTCAACGGCCAACCCATCCACAATTTACCGCCCAACCAACTCGTGGAGCGAGGCATGGGCTTCGTCCCCCAGGAGAAAAACGTCTTCCCCAGCCTCTCGGTGAAAGAGAACCTAGAGATGGGCGCCTACCTGAAGCCGCAGAACGTCAAGCGCATGCTGGAACAGGTGTACGACTTCTTCCCGCCGCTGGTCGAGAAGCGCCACCAGCCGGCGGGCGAGCTCTCCGGCGGCCAGCGCCAGATGGTGGCCATGGGTCGTGCACTGATGGCAGAGCCCAGCCTGCTGCTGCTAGACGAGCCCACGGCCGGATTATCGCCACTCTATATGAATGAGATATTTGATCGCGTAAAGAAGATCAACGCCGCAGGTGTGGGCATCTTGATGGTCGAGCAGAACGCCAAGCAAGCCTTGGCGATTGCCGATAAAGGCTTTGTCCTGGCAGCAGGCCAGAACCGCTTTACGGATACCGGAGCGGCTCTGCTGGCCGACCCGGATGTCGCCAAAAGCTTTTTGGGCGGCTAGCCCGGGGGAGAAACGCGTGAACGAACTGGCTTTTTTCATTAATAACGTGGTGATTGCGGGCAGCGTCACCGGCTCGATTTATGCCATTGGCGCGATTGGCGTGACGCTGATTTTCAGCATCATGCGTTTTGCCCACTTTGCCCATGCCGACATGATGACCTTCGGTGCCTTCATGGTGCTGCTGCTCACCACCGCTTTCCCTGCCGTCGGTGCCAGCATTGGCGTCCCCACGGCGCTGATCATGCTGCCCCTGGCGATGCTACTCACCGCCCTACTCGCCGTCGGCATCGATAAGGCCTTCTATAAGCCGCTACGCGCCCATGGCGTAAAGCCCATCGTCATGGTGATTGGCTCGCTGGGGGTCACACTGATGCTACAGGGCTTGATTCGCTTGTTCTCGGGTACCGGCGGGCAGAGTTTGTATGTCGATGACCGCAAAGAGATCTTTCGTCTAGCGCTACCGTTCGAAGGCGCGCGGGCACCGATCGTGATCACCGAACCGCAGATCTATCTGTTCGTGATCACCATCGTTGCGGTGATGGCGCTCCACCTGTTCCTCAACCGTTCACGGTTAGGCAAAGCCATGCGCGCCATGTCGGATAATCCGGAGCTGGCTCAGGCATCGGGCATTAATACCAATACCATCGTGGCAGTCACCTGGGTGATTGCGGGCGGCCTCGCAGCAATTGCGGGCACGCTGCTCTCGTTGGACGTGACCTTCAAGCCCGACCTCAGCTTCTTCCTGCTGCTACCGATTTTCGCGGCGGCCATCGTCGGCGGGGTGGGCCACCCGTATGGTGCTATTGCCGGTGGGTTCGTGGTGGGCTTTGCCGAAACCTTGGCCGTCTTCAACTGGAACGTGTTGCTACGCCCCTTCCAAGACAGTTTTCCCGAGTGGCTGGCGCTGCCGTCGAATCTTGCCTTCGTGGGCACTGAATACAAAATCGTGGTGCCGTTCTTCATTCTGGTGGCCATCCTGGTGTGGCGCCCGACCGGCTTATTCAAAGGCAAGGTGATCTAATGAGCCATCCAACCAATACTCGCAACCCGGCCTACACGCCGAAAGACGCCACCCCGCAGCGCCGCTTCCCGCTGCGCGAGCTGGTGCTGTTTGGTGCGCTGCTCCTCGCTGTTTTGGCGGTGTATGCCCTGATGGGTGCGGCCTACAGCACGCGCATGCTGGTCGAAGCCGCCTGTTACGCCATTCTCGCTTTGGGCCTGACGATTCAGTGGGGCTACGCCGGACAGTTCAATGCCGGGGTGATGGGCTTCGTCGCCCTCGGCGGCTTCTGCGCCATGCTGTTTAGCGTACCGGTCAACGACGCCTTTTGGGGTACCGAGCTGCCGGGTGAGCTCGGCCAAGTGCTGCTCTATGGCCTTGCGGCCACGGTCGTGGTCATCGGTGCCACCAAACTCGACCGCTTGGGTGTGCCCAAAACGCTGCGCACTGTGATCGCCGTAGTGCTGGCGGTGGTACTCTACCTCGTCGTGATCAGTCTGCTGCGCGATGTCACCAGCCAAATTCAGTCCCAGGCGGGCTTTGTGGGTGGGTTTGGACTGCCGCCTTGGGTGGGCTGGATTGTCGGCGGCGCGCTGGCCGGTGGCGTGGGCTACTTCATCGGCCATGTGTGTCTTGGGCTGCGCAGCGACTACTTGGCGATTGCCACCCTGGGTATTGCCGAGATCATCAAGGCGTTTTTGAAAAACTCCGACTGGCTCACCCGTGGTACTGCGACGGTCTCACCGTTGCCCTGGCCCACGCCTGGCCCTGCCGAACTCGGCTTTACCCTCTCCCGCGCCATCTATCTATCGGTGACGGCGGTGGTCATTGCGGTGATTTTCTTCCTGTTGCATCGCGCTTACCACGCCCCTTGGGGGCGAATGATTCGCGCGATTCGCGATAACGAAGTTTCCTCGGCGGCCATGGGGAAGGGCATCAACAAGCGTCGCCTGGAGATTTTCGTGCTGGGCTGCATTTTGATGGGCCTGGGGGGCGGCATGCTCGGCACGTTCAACAGCCTGTTCGACCCGCAGGGCTACCTTCCGCTGAACCACACCTTTCTGGTGCTGGTGATGGTCATCCTGGGCGGCCCCGGCAATAACCTGGGCACCATTTTTGGGGCTGTGGCCGTCTACATCATCTGGATCATGTCCGAGCCGCTGGCGCTGTTTTTGATGGAGCTGTTCGTCGCGCTAGGAGAGAACGCCTTTGGCTGGGAGGCACCCAGCAATATGGACAGCCGAGCGCTACAGGCGAGGGTCTTAGTGATCGGCATGCTGATTACCCTGGTACTGCGCTTTGCGCCCAAAGGGCTGCTGCCTGAAAAGATCACAAGCCACGGCTAAAGCCTCTAGCCCCATAAAGAACGCCCCGCTCATTGAGCGGGGCGTTTTTGCTATCGGCAGATGGTAAGTAATTACAGATCCACCTGCCCTTTGCTGGTAAAGGTGCCGTTTTCTACGGCCATCTCCACTACCACGCCCGGTACGTCGCCGTTGTCATCGAACTCGTGGGAGCCAGAGGCACCCTCGTAGTTAATGTCGGTACCGGCAGCGATCAGCTCGACCGCTTTTTCCCACTCACCGGGTAGAATCACTTCACCCGGCGCACTCGATACGCTGCGCAGGGCTTCCGAGAGCCCTTCACGGTCGGCGCTGCCGTTTTGCTCGATGGCTAGCGCAATCAGGAAGGCCGCATCGTATGCTTGAGCCGCAAACACGGCGCTGGGATCGATATCCGCCTCAGTCGCTGCGTTGTTAAATATTTCGGTGCCGGGTAGCTCTGGGCTGCCGGGGCGAGTGGCAATCATGCCATCCAATACGTCGGCACCGATCGCTTCGACTAGGCTGTCGCCTACCATCCCGTCAGCGCCCACGTACTGGGTGAACATGCCACTCTCATAGGCTTGACGCAGTACCGTTTGGCCAGACGTGTCAGCGTAGGCCAGGACGACGAGGGTATCGGCACCGCTGGCGGAGAGCGAGCCCAGCTCGGAGCGGTAGTCGGCGCGGTTATCTTCGTGGGCGAGGTTCTCGGCCACTTCGCCGCCACCGGCGGTAAACGCGGCGCTAAAGGCGTCCGACAGACCACGGCCATAGTCGTTGTTGACGAAGGTAACGGCCACATAGTCGATGCCTTTATCCAGCAGCAGCTTGGCCAGCATTTCACCCTGGAAGGCGTCCGACGGCACGGTACGGAAGACCAGGTCGTTGTCGTCCAGCTCCGATACCGCGGGGGCGGTCGATGCCGGAGACACCATCAACACACCGCCAGGGATCGCGGCGTTGTTGGCAGCGGCAATCGTGGCACCGGTGCATAACGCCCCAACGATGGCCGTGACGTTCTCGGAGTTCACCATGCGGTCGGCAGCGTTGGAGGCGGCCGACGCATCGGAACAGGTGGTATCGCCCGAAGGCATGGCCAGGGTTTGCCCCCCCAAGATACCGCCCTGCGCGTTGACCTGTTCGACCGCCAGCTGAGCCCCAGCAAAGATCGGCGGTGTCAGACTCTCGATCCCCCCCGTAAAGCCGCCCAAGAAGCCAACTTTGACCTCCGCTTGGGCCATCCCGGTTAAAGCAAGTGACGAGGCCGCTACGGCAATGGCTAGTGCGCGCTTATTGATCATATTATTTGTCGCTCCCAGTGTGTTAAGCGCCCCGACTGTCCAGCGCAGGGCTTCCCTTAATCTGGAACCGTCGCGCCAAAAACACAAGCAACGGTTTCTAACGCTCGTGGTTTTCTGACGCCGACGCGTCTAGTCGCTCTGCCAAGCGCTTCTGGCGGCGCTTGTTGCGGTACATACGCACCAGCGCAATGACCAGTGCACACGCCACCATGGCGGCCAGCACGCCGCCCTGCCAGGGGCGTGCGGCGTCGCCGAGGACGGTTTCGAGGGTAATGATGAGCGCCAGGCCAAGTGCTTGGGTACCTATGGCCAGGGCGCGCAGGGTGTCAAAAGAGGATTGCGGCATCGACATCTCCGTCATGTGAAGCGTGCATGGTATGGTTGCCCAGTGTACCTGCTTATCGGAACGACTATGAATGCCATTGCTCTCGGTCCACTGCTGATTTCCACGCCCCGCCTCTATGCCTTTGGCTGTGCACTGCTGCTGCTTGTCAGTAGTCGCTACCTGCTGGGGCTGCCCGCTAAGCAGCATGGCCGTTGGTTTAATGGCTTGCTGGTGGTGTGGCTACTGGGGGCACGCGTGGCGTTTGTGGCCCTTAACTGGGAGAGTTATAGCGCTACCCCGCTCGATGCCCTAAAAGTGTGGCAGCCGGGCTATCACGCGCTGGGTGGACTAGTCACCGGCTTGCTGTGGACCGGCTGGACGCTGCGTGCACGTCTGCTGGCGATGATCGGCGGACTCGCCATGACGGTAGGGGCCGTTAGCCTCTGGTTGGTGCTGGTCACGCTGGCCCCGCTAGGCCAGCAATTTGCCGTGGCATCGCTGCCTGACGTCACCCTGGAAGACCTCGATGGAAACGCGGTTAGTCTCTCCTCGCTGACGAATCAAGATGAGCTCATTATCGTGAATTTATGGGCCACCTGGTGTCCCCCCTGCCTGCGTGAAATGCCGCTGCTGGAAGAGGCCGACCAGCGCGAGGGCGTTACTGTCGTGGTGGCCAATCAGGGCGAGGACTTACTACCTATCGCACGCTACCTAGACGAGCAGTCGCTGAGCTTTCGCTACCCGTTGCGCGACCCACAGCAAACCCTAATGGCCCAGTTTCAAGCCCCAGGCCTCCCCACTACTGTGCTATTTGACCAGACAGGCAAGACGCTGGACGTCCATGTGGGAGAGCTCACTCGAGCACAGTTAGAGCGCTGGTTAAGCGATTGACCACGATAGACCTTAATACCCCCGTTGCTTTGCGTTAGAATCCCCCGCCCTGTTTGCCACTGGTGACCTGCCCAGCGGCGTACGACCGATTTTGACGACTTCCTCGAGGCATCATGAGCGATTTTTCTCCCGGCCAGCGCTGGATTAGCGACGGCGAGGCTGAGCTTGGACTCGGCACCGTGCTTAACTGCGACGCCCGTAGCGTTACCATCTTGTTCAGTGCCAGCCAGGAAACCCGTACCTACAACACCCGCCAAGCACCGCTCACCCGCGTCATGTTCGGCAGCGGCGACCGCGTGCTCTCTGCCGACGGCTGGCAGATGATCGTTGATGACAGCAAAGAGACCCGCGGCCTGATCACCTACATTGGTGAAGATAGCGAAGGCAACCCGCGCGAACTGCCCGAGGCGAAGCTGGCCGACACCATGCAGTTTGACCAAGCCCGTGACCGCCTGCTGACCGGTCAGGTAGACCGCAACGACTGGTTCGATCTGCGCTTTCGTACGCTGCACCACTATCAGCGCATTGAGCAGCATAGTGCGCTGGGCTTTGCCGGGCCGCGTATTGATTTCATTCCCCACCAGCTCTATATCGCCGATGAAGTGGCCGGACGCCATGCGCCGCGGGTACTGCTGGCCGACGAGGTAGGCCTGGGCAAAACCATTGAGGCGGGCTTGATTCTCCACCGCCTGCTGCTGGCAGGCCGGGTAGAGCGCGCGCTGATTCTGGTGCCCGACAGCCTGACCCACCAGTGGCTGGTGGAGCTGCTGCGCCGCTTCTCGCTGAACGTCACCTTGCTGGATGAGCACCAGAGCCAAGCCCACGGCAGTGCTAACCCATTCGAGAGCGCACAGCTCGTGCTGGCCAGCCAAGGGTGGCTGTTTGCCAATATTCACCGTCAAGACCAAGCACTGGCCAGCCGCTTCGACCTGCTGATTGTCGATGAAGCACATCACCTGGACTGGAGCCCAGAAAGCAGTGGCCCCGGCTACCAGTGCGTGGAACAGCTCGCCGCTGAGATCCCAGGCTTGCTGCTGCTCACCGCCACGCCGGAACAGATGGGGCTGGAGAGCCACTTCGCGCGCCTGCGCCTGCTAGATGCCGAGCGCTACCACGATATCGAGCGCTTCAAAGAGGAGGAGCAGCACTACGTGGCAGTGGCCAGCGCCATCGATGCCCTGGATGAACTCCCCCAAACCGCTAGCGCCCGAGAGCGCGTTGCCACGGTGGCCGACGACCGCGACAGCCAAGCGCTGCTCGCCACGCTGTGCCACCCAGAGGCCAGCCCGGAGCAGCAGGACACCGCACGCGCCCAGCTGCGCGATGCACTGCTCGACCGCCACGGCACCGGCCGCGTGATGTTCCGCAACAGCCGCCGTCACGTAGGCGGCTTCCCCGAGCGACGCCTACATCAGGCATCACTGGAACTGCCGTCGGCTTACCGCCGCGTGCTGCGCCGCCTGGAGCGCGACGACGACTACCTGGACGAGCTGCTGATCGAAACCGGCATGGACCACCCGGATGTACTGATCTACCCGGACGCCATGTACCGCGAGTTAAGCAACGATCCGCTGAACACCGAGTCCTGGTGGCATATCGACCCACGCGTCAACTGGCTGCTGGAAAAACTCAGCGACGACAGTGAATCCGGCTTTGCCAACGACAAAGTGCTGGTGATTGCCCACCATCGCGAAACCGCCGAAGGGCTCGCGGAGGGCCTGCGGGTCTTGGGCGGCTACCATGCGCCGGTCTTCCACGAAGGCCTGTCACTGATAGAGCGCGACCGGGCCGCCGCCGCGTTTGCCGATGAAGAGGATGGCTGCCAGGTGTTGGTGTGTTCCGAGATCGGCTCCGAGGGGCGCAACTTCCAGTTCTGCCGCCACTTGGTCATGTTCGACATGCCGCAGCACCCCGACCAGCTAGAGCAGCGTATTGGCCGCCTTGACCGGATCGGCCAGCGCCACGCCATCGAGCTGCACGTACCCAACTTCACTGGCAGCCCCGGCGAGCGTCTGATGCGCTGGTACCACGAGGGCATGGACGCCTTCAGCGCGCCTCACGGCATTGGCAGCGACCTGTTCGACGCCTTTGGCGATGCCTTGGCCGATGCGCTGCTCGACGATGAGATGCTCGACGAGATCATCGAAGAGACTCGAGAGATGTTCACCGCCAAGCTCGCCGAACGGGACGCGGGCCGCAACCGCCTGCTGGAACTCAACGCCTGCCGCCCCGGTCGAGCGCAGCAGGTGATCGATGCCGTGCGCGAGCTGGACGAGGATCCGGCGCTGCCTCGCTACGTCGAGCGCGCGCTGGATATCTTCGGCGTCGACAGCCAGGAGATCGGCAATGGCCTGCTCTACCTTCAGCCCAGTCAGCACATGCTGGATGGCCTGCCCGGGTTGGTCAAAGGCGAAGAGGGCTTCTCTGCCACTTACAGTCGCGCCCAAGCACTGGCGCGGGATGACGTACAGCGACTCTCCTGGGAGCATCCGCTGGTGCGCGAAATGATGGGCCGGGTCCTTGATGGCACCATGGGCAACACCGCGCTGGCGCTGCTACGCCACCCGGCGATTCCCAGCGGGCGTTTGATGGCCGAACTGGTGTTTCGCACCCACTGCCCGGCCCCCAAATCGCTGCACCTGAACCGCTTTTTGCCACCCACCGCCGTGCGGGTACTGTTGGATGAATCAGGGGCTAACCTGACCAGCAAGATCTCCTTCACCGGGCTGGGCAAAAATCTGCAGAAGGTGAACAAGTCGCTGGCGCGGGACTTGATCAAAAGCCGCCATGACCAGTTACGCGAACTCCTCACCCAAGGGGAAGGCGAAGCCGAACGGGAGCTGCCGAGCATTGTTGAGGCCGCTGAAACCCGTATGCGTGCCCAACTGGATGCCGAGCTGGCCCGCCTGACGGCGCTGGCAGAGCACAATCCGGCAGTACGCAGCGAAGAGCTGGAAGCGCTGAAACAGGAGCGCCAAGCACTGAGCAACGCGATTGAGAATACCCGCCTGCGGCTTGACTCCGTACGGGTCATTATCACCGTCGACCCGAACGCTTAAACCAGGCAAGTACCCGCTGGTGGCGCTATAAAATCGCCGCCAGCGCTTGCTTCAGCGTCGGGTACTGGAAATGGAAGCCTGCCTCGCTCAAGCGCGCCGGGCGCATATCCGCACCGGTAAGCAGCAGTTGTGACATCTCCCCAAAGCCCGCTTTCAGCACGAACGCGGGCACCGGAAACATGGCCGGACGATGCAGCTGCTTGGCCAGCGTTTGGGTGAATTCGGCGTTGGTCACCGGATGCGGTGCACTGCCGTTAAAGGCACCTGACAAGGTCGGCTCGTTGATCAGAAACATAATCGCCGCCACCAAGTCATCCCGGTGAATCCAGGGCATGAACTGCTGACCATCACCAAACCGCCCGCCTAGGCCGAGTTTGAACGGCGGCAGCATTTTCTGCAGTGTACCGCCCCCCGCTTCGAGCACCAGCCCAATACGCAGAATCGCCAGCCGGATGCCCATCGTCTCCACGGGCTTGGCCGCCGCTTCCCACTGAGCGCACAACCGATGCGCGAACTCGTCATGGGGCGTGGTGGATTCATCCACCACTTTGCTGCCCTGATCACCG
This sequence comes from Halomonas sp. Cn5-12, assembly GCF_021532545.1. Taxonomy (NCBI): domain Bacteria; kingdom Pseudomonadati; phylum Pseudomonadota; class Gammaproteobacteria; order Oceanospirillales; family Halomonadaceae; genus Halomonas; species Halomonas sp. Cn5-12. Next base: position 91,184 of record NZ_JAKGAY010000002.1, on the reverse strand, counting down.
TAATAGCCCATGGCCGAACCGCTCACCATCACTTTCGGTAAGGGCTGACCATTGGCCGCCAGCTGCTCACAGAGCGCAATCAGCTGCTGAGTACTTTCCACCCGTGAACGAATCAGCCGCTCTTTCTGCTCGGCGCTCCAGCGCTTTGCCGCGATGGACTCCCCCGCTAGGTTTACCAACGCATCCGGCGGTATATCCACAAAGGCTTGGGCACTATCACGGACATCGCATGTCTTGGGTAGTTTTCCCCGCACGTCGTGGGGCGTGCGAGATACCACCTGTACATCGTGCCCCTGGGCAATGAGCTGTTGGCAGAGCCGTTGGCCTACAAAGCCGCTTCCCCCGGTAATTAATACCCGCATGGTGTCACTCCTTTGGCGTTGGACGTCACTTGCGCCAGCATGGTCGCCACTACTGATCCATCAGATGGTTGATATCAAAAAGTGGTCACCGCACCGTCGCGCACGTTGCATAGCGCTTAATTGTACGATATCTACACACAACCACTACAATCAATTTAGTTGAGCACTACCTTAACTCGCGAGGATTTATGGCTGAATCGGCAAGTGTAACCTTCACTCCCTCCACCGCGCCCACCTTTGCGAGCAAAGTTGCCGACCGAACAGTATGGTCACTTCGATCATATGGTGATCAGCGCGCCGCCTCCCCAGGCAAAAGCGCTGCGGGCAGTCAGTCATTCTTATACAGCGAGCGCGGTTTATGGCTATACGGCGACAGCTTTCGTGGCAGCCGAGTGGAGGATGCATGGCTCTCCGGTGATGCATTGGGAGAGGCATTATTAGGCCGGTCGGTCTAATAGAAGCCAACGCGAGGCCACACCCAAAGGGACACAGCAAAGGTTGTACCTAGTAGCTACAAGTTGTACAAAGGTGCCTATAATAGCGTGAACCTATCTAACCGATTAGGTGCTATTCAGCAATCCGCTACACGACTAAGTGGCCTAGCGCCGAACTGGCGCGACAACACGGCCATCGCAATTAATTGACAGACCCTTGCGGCATTTGCCGCAGGCAACCAAGAGGCAATGGCGCCCATGAGCAACAAGGCGACCCACCCACCCGATACCCCGCTCTATCCGATTCGGGAAGTTTCCCGCTTAACGGGTGTGAACTCGGTCACCCTGCGCGCCTGGGAGCGACGCTACGGATTAATTCGCCCACAGCGGACCCCTAAGGGTCACCGGCTCTATGCCCAGGACGATATCAGCCGTATTGAACGCATTCTCCAGTGGCTCAACCGAGGCGTGCCGGTCAGCCAGGTCGCCGACCTGCTTGACCAGCCCGAAACGGTAGAGACCCCCACCCCAGATGCCGGGGACTGGTCTAGCCAGCGCCAGCAGCTTCTGGCGGTCATTGAAGCCGTCGACCTTCCCAAGCTGGAAGCACTCTACAATCAAAGCCTAGCGCTCTATCCGCTAAGCGTGGCGATTAACGAGCTGTGGCAGCCCGTCATTCTAACCCTAGAAGCTAAATGGGCGGCGCAGCCAGATGACTTGGTGCGCCGCACCTTTGAGGCCTTTTTGCGTAGTCAGGTGGGTATTCGCCTGCACTACGCCAACCAGGCAACCCGCGGCCCGCTGATTCTGCTCAGCGCCATGCCCGACGATCCTGGCCCGCTGTGGGTACTGATGTGTGCACTGATGGCCAGCGAGCAGGGCTACCGAGTCCAGCTGTTTGATCATTCGCTGGCACTCGAAGACCTTGCACAAGCGGTGTCTCGCCTGCACTCCTCAATGGTTCTGCTCTCTAGCGGCCAGCGGGAATGCGACAACTATATTCGCGTAGCGCTACCCAAAGCCGCTGAAGCGCTGGGCGTGCCTATCGGCGTATGCGGTGAAGTCGCGCGCCTGCGTGAGAACGATCTGCGCGACGGTCCTGTTCATATGCTGGGCGACGACCTACCCCAGGCGATCGCCCGGCTACGCCCTCTGCTGCGTGAATCAGGCATTCTTTAAGCGCACGAAAAGTCGCCAACCTAAGGGCTTTGCATGAACCTGCAGCTTGTTTGGTTTCGCAGTGATCTACGTATTCATGACAATTCCGCACTCGCCGCCGCTGCCGCCAAAGGGCCGGTAGTGGCGGTTTTTTTGCGTAGCATTGAGCAGTGGCGTGACCACGGCCACGGCGCAAATAAGCTCGATTTCTGGGCGCGTGGTGTTAGCGCGCTTAAGGCCTCGCTCAATGGCTTGAATATTCCGCTGTTGCATCGCGATATTGGGCGTTTCGACGACGCCCCCAAGGCGCTTTTAGAGGTTGCCCGCGAACATGGCATCAAGCAGCTCCACTTCAATTATGAGTATCCGCTGAACGAGCAGCGCCGCGACCAGTCGGTACTGGAGGCTTTTCAGCAGGTCGGTATTACCGCCCAAGGCCATCACGACGCGGTGGCGTTTGCCCCCGGTACCTTGCTGACAGGCAAAGGCGACTACTACGGCGTCTTCACCCCGTTTTCAAAAGCGTGGCACAAGCAAGTTACCGCCGAGCAGTTAGCCCTGCGCGACACGCCCAGCGCGCAGTCACCGCTAGCCATTGACAGTGATCCATTACCAGCACTGCCAACGCTAGAGGATGAGCCGCTGGATGGGCGTCTCTGGCCTGCGGGTGAAAATGCTGCCAGCGATAACCTTGAGCGCTTTTTACGCTTTCGGGGGCGTCACTATAAAGATCAGCGTGACTTTCCTAAGGTGCGCGGCACGAGCGAGCTTTCGCCCTACTTAGCGCTGGGCGTTATTTCCCACCGCCAGTGCCTGCAAGCGGTCATGAGCGAAAATGGCGGGCACCTTGCCGATGGCGATGCAGGCCTTACCACCTGGGTAAACGAACTCATCTGGCGCGAGTTTTATCAGCATGTCGCGGTCGGCTTTCCTCAGGTATGCCGCTACCAGCCGTTTCAAGCGCACACCAAGCAGTTGCAATGGCGGGATGACAACGAAGGGTTTGCCGCCTGGTGCGAAGGCCGCACCGGTTATCCGGTTGTGGATGCCGCCATGCGCCAGCTAGTGACGACCGGCTGGATGCACAATCGCCTGCGAATGATTACGGCCATGTTTCTCAGCAAGCATCTGCTGATTGACTGGCGGCGGGGCGAAGCCTTTTTTATGCGTCACTTGGTCGATGGCGAGTTTTGCGCCAATAACGGCGGCTGGCAGTGGGCAGCCTCAACGGGTACCGATGCGGCACCTTACTTCCGCATTTTCAACCCCACGACCCAATCCACGCGCTTCGACCCAGGCGGCGAATTTATTGCTCAGTGGCTACCCGAGCTCAAGACGTTGCCTGCCAAAGCGCGCCATGCGCCGCCTCAGGACATGCTCAACCCAATTGACTACCCAGCGCCCATCGTTGACCACAAAGCGGCTCGCCAGCGGGCGCTGAATGCCTTCAAAGTGCTCTCCAAATAACGTTAACCTCAGCACCTCTCCATAGCGGCGTCCCGCTGCTATTTTAGGCGGTGCAGCGCTGGCAAACGTTAGCTTGGCACCGTGGCTACTTCCAGCACAGGCCGTCATCTGGGCAGCGCTCTGCTGGGGCATCAGCCGTTACATTCAGCGTTTAGCCGCTAGCGATTAATTAATGTGCGCCTTCTGCCTGCGGTAGCGGTGCCCAGCGCTGCTCAAGCTCGGCGGCGGGCATCGGTTTAGCAAAGTAAAACCCTTGTACCAGGGTGCAGCCTGCTTCTACCAGGAACTGACACTGGGCCTGGGTTTCGACTCCTTCGGCGATCACTTCCAGCCCCATGCCTTTTGCCATGGCCAGTACCGCTGTAACAATCGCGGCATCTGCTTGGTCGTTGGGCAACTCGCTAATAAAAGCGCGATCTAATTTAATTTTATCTACTGGTAGCCGCTTCAAATATCCCAGCGACGAGTAGCCGGTGCCAAAGTCGTCAATAGCGATTGAGTAGCCAAGCTCTCTTAGTGCCTGCAGACGCGGCCCCATGTCCCCTGCTCGTTCGTCTAGTAACACCGATTCGGTCAGCTCCAAACCAAGTTGTGACGGCTCTAGCTGGTAACGCTCAAGACAGGTGGCAAGCTGGGTTTCTAGATCGCCCTGAAAGAGCTGAAGGGCAGAGATATTGACCCAAACAATGGTCTTCGGCATGCCGCTATTTTGCCAATGCGCTTGCTGAGCACAGGCCTTTTCGATCACCCAACTGCCTAACTCTGCCATCAAGCCGTGACGCTCGGCCAGGGGAATAAACTCCCCCGGCGATATCATGCCACCTTTGGGGTGACGCCAGCGCAGCAGTGCTTCCATACCTACCAACTCACCGCTACCGGGATGGTGTTGGGTTTGGTAGTGAAGCTCTAACTGGTCACCGGAGATCAGCGCGGCACGCAGGTCGCTGACTAATGCTAATTGGGGATTATCCTGTTTATCCAGCGCGGGGCAAAACCGCAGGCTGTGGTTGCGACCCAGCCGCTTGGCGCTGTAAAGCGCTGACTCTAAACGCTGAAACAGCACGCTGGAATCTTGACCATCTTCCGGCGCACGGCAGCTACCAATGGTGAGGCCTAATCGCAGCGACTGTTCATTAATCTCGAAGGGGCGGCACATATGGTCGCGCAGATTCCCTAGCCACTTGTCGTGGTCATCAAAGGTAGTGGTGCGAATCACCATAAACTCATCACCACCCAGCCGCCCCACTACGCTTCCCGCCATATAGCTGGTGAGCCGCTGGGCAAATCGAGCCAGCAGCCGGTCGCCCTGCTCAACGCCTAAGCTATCGTTAACCGACTTAAGTCCGTCAATATCAATCAGCGCCATATCCAAGCTTTCACCTGCACGCAGGTGGCGCAGCCTGGACGCCATTAAGTCATGCAAGCGACGTCGGTTAGGTAGGCCTGTTAGCGGATCTTCATAGCCGATACGCCTTAAATCGTTTTCACGAGCTTTTTGTGCCGAAATATCGGAGAACCAGCTGATAAAGTGGGTGATTTTGCCTCGCTTGTCGGTGACGGCACGCACTTTGAGCCATTCAGGGTACTCATCGCCATGTTTGCGACGGTTCCACATTTCGCCTTCCCAGCGCCCAGTGGCTTTTAGGGTGCTCCAAAAGTTTTCATAAAACGCTTTGTCATGGCGCTGAGCCGCCAGGGTGTCTAGTTTTCGGCCTATCATCTCTTGGCTTTCATAACCGGTAATTTCGGTAAACGCCGGATTCACCGCTAGCACACGGTTTTGGACATCACTAATGACCACCGCATCACCAGACAACCCCAACGCATCCTGTGAAAGGCGCAGGCGCAGACGCTGCTGACGCACTTGGTTCCAAGCATCCCACAAGCCTAAAGTAACGAAGCTAGCCGCGACCATACGCAGCGCCGCACCGGGGATCCACACGCAGGCAGGTAGCGCCATCAGCGCCACCCATACCAACGGGCGATTAAGAGAGACAGGCAGCCACATGGCGATTCTTGTTGTCCTGATCAGTCACTAACAAAAACAAACGATGACGACATCATGCCGTCTCACTAAAATCTTGGATAGAGCATATTACGCCAATACACCGTTTACTGGGCGAATTCACTAATCCGAACAACACAATAAGGCAACCTGGATTATCGGCAACCCATTAAAAAGTGTTAGAACGTTACGATAAGCCGCTCGCGACGTGCATTCAGCGGTTTCGGGAAGTAGACTAGGCGCAACAATCATCTTCATACTCGGAACGACTCAGTGACCAAGCAACATTCCTTTGATCGCGAAGAACTGCTGGCCTGCTCGCGCGGCGAACTATTTGGCCCCGGCAATGCACAGTTGCCAGCTCCTAACATGCTGATGCTTGATCGCATTAAGCACATTCACGAAGAGGGCGGTGAGCATGGCAAGGGCGAACTGATCGCCGAGCTGGATATCACACCTGATCTGTGGTTTTTTGATTGCCACTTCCCAGGAGATCCAGTGATGCCCGGCTGCTTAGGGCTTGATGCGATGTGGCAGCTGGTGGGCTTCTATCTGGGATGGCTTGGCCATCCTGGCCGTGGCCGTGCGCTAGGCTGTGGCGAAGTGAAGTTCAGCGGCCAAATTTTGCCCGATGCACAAAAAGTGACGTATCGCATTAATATGAAGCGCGTCATCACTCGTCGGCTTATCCTAGGCATTGCTGACGGCACCGTGTCCGTTGACGGACGCGACATCTACCAGGCTAATGACCTGCGCGTTGGCCTATTCACCTCCACTGCGAATTTCTAACAGGAGGCTCCCATGCGACGAGTGGTAGTCACCGGCCTTGGCATCGTGTCGTGCTTAGGCAACGACCAGCAACAGGTCCTAGACGCGCTCAAAAACGGGCGCAGCGGTATTCGTTTTAAGGAAGAGTACGCTGAGCGTGGCTTCCGTAGCCATGTAGCAGGCAGCGTTGATATCGACTTGGACGCGTTAATCGACCGCAAACTGCGCCGCTTTATGGGCGACGCAGCAGCCTATGCGTATGTCTCCATGGCTCAAGCAGTCGAAGACGCCGGGCTAACTGAAGCCCAGGTTTCTGACGTGCGTACGGGGCTGATTGCAGGCTCGGGGGGGGCATCAAGCGCCAACCAAGTTGAAGCTGCCGACGCCATGCGCGAGAAAGGCCTGCGCCGCGTAGGCCCCTACCGTGTTACCCGCACCATGGGCAGCACAGTGTCTGCGTGCTTGGCAACGCCGTTTAAAATCAAAGGTGTGAATTACTCAATCTCTTCCGCCTGCGCAACCTCAGCTCACTGTATCGGCAATGCCATGGAGCAGATCCAGCTAGGCAAGCAAGATGTGGTATTTGCTGGCGGTGGCGAAGAGGAGCACTGGACGCTGTCGTGTCTGTTCGACGCCATGGGTGCTCTCTCTACGCACTATAACGACACGCCTGACAAGGCTTCTCGCCCCTACGACCAGGCGCGCGACGGCTTTGTGATCGCTGGCGGCGGCGGCATGCTGGTGCTTGAAGAGCTGGAGCATGCCAAAGCTCGTGGCGCGAAGATTTACGGCGAGCTGGTGGGCTATGGCGCAACGTCTGATGGCTACGACATGGTGGCTCCCTCTGGCGAAGGTGCTACACGCTGTATGCACCAAGCGATGGCGACCGTGCAGGGCGATATCGACTATATCAATACCCACGGCACCTCTACGCCGGTTGGTGATATGGCTGAGTTGAAGGCCATCCGCAATGTGTTTGGCAACTCAACGCCTGCTATGAGCTCGACCAAATCGCTAACGGGCCACTCCCTGGGAGCAACAGGCGTACAAGAAGCCATCTACTCACTGTTGATGATGCAGCACAATTTTGTAGCTGCCTCGGCAAACGTTGATCAGCTGGATGAGCAGGCCGATGGCTTCGATATTGTGACCCAGCGTCGCGATAACGTCACCATCGACCGCGTGCTGTCTAATAGCTTTGGCTTTGGCGGTACGAACGCTTGCTTAGTCTTCCAGCGCTATAACGGTTGATCAGCACTTAAGCAGCATAAAAACGGCGCCTTTCGAGGCGCCGTTTTGCGTTATAAAACGATTAGCGAGACGCTGGCCGTGGCACCTCTGAAATTTCCTGTAGCTGACCCTCTATCCAAGCCTCTACATCTTCCAAGACTTCATCGGGAGTACGCCCGGAGGTCTCAATGGGCGCTCCAATGCGCACCCGCAGTACACCCGGGCGCTTGACCCAGTGACGACCAGGCCAGCGCTCACCGGCATTGTGAGCGACGGGAAGCACCGGCACACCGGCTCGGCAAGCAACGACGCTACCGCTTTTGTTATAGCGCTTGCGCACGCCAGGATCTACCCGCGTGCCCTCTGGGAAAATCAGGACAGACAGGCCAGTGCCCAGACGTTCGACGCCCTGCGTCAGCACCTGTTTCATGGCTCGCGCGGGCTTGGAGCGATCCAAACTGATCGGGCGTAGCAAGCGCAGCCCCCACCCAAAAACGGGAATGCGCAGCAGCTCGCGCTTGAGCACGGTGCACACCGGCGGCTTCATCACCTGCAGAAAGAGCGTCTCCCACTCACACTGGTGATTGGCTTGAATGACGCAGGGCCCTGACGGGATATTTTCCCGCCCCTGAATCTCATAGCGCACACCGCAGGCAATGCGGAACCACACCATCAAGAAGTAGTTGTAGAGATTCAATAGCCGATAGCGAGCCGCCAGTGGCAGAAACGGTGCGATGGGTAAAAAAAGCACCCCAATGAGCAGCATGGCAGTGAAATAACCTAAATAAAACAGCAGGCTGCGACCCACATTGATCAAACTGACTCTCCTGTCCCAACGTCATCACGCTGCTGGTCACGGGTTAAACACCACGCATCCAGCATGCGTCCCACTTCCAGCCGCCAAGGTTTTTGATGCACACCAAAAACATCCAACACTCGACGGCAGTTTAATACCCGACGCAGCTTGGCGTCGTGATGATGATTAAGGGCCTGTATCTCCCCTAAATCAATATGTTCGCCACGCCCTTCTAGGTGAGTGGCCAGCTGAGTACGCACCATTGATGTAAAAGTGAACGCACTGACCGGCTCAGTGCCCGCCAAGTGATAGGCTCCCCAGGCGTCAGCGCCGCAGGCCTGCTGCTGTAGCATGCCAATCAACGCCATGGCGACCGCGTCGGCAGAGGTGGGGCAAAACACTACGTCCTCTGCTGCGCGCACCGTCTGCCCCGTGACAAAGCTGTCGATAATTTCACTCAGCCAGGCGTGGCTACCTTCCAAAGCAAACAGCGGCCCTAAGCGCACAATCAGATGGCGGTGGTATTCGGCACGGATACGATCGCCTGTTTGCACCAATCGACGCAAACACTCATCACGTGGGGCAGGCACGACATGCTCATCAATCGGGCTATCAAATCCCTCTTCATAAAGCTGATCCGAGACACACCACACCAGCGCCACGTCTTGGGCTTGGCAGGCATCCACACAGCGATCAACGGCATCCGCATGGGCTTTCACCTCGGCGAGCGTCATGCTCAGCGGGTGCGCCAGCGGGGGAATGAGCACCGCATCGGGCGCTATCGCCTGTAGCTGACTCGGCGAAACAGCAAGGCCTTGCTCAATGACTAGCTCGGTATCCGCGCGCCGGCTCGCTTCACGGGCTAGCGCTAAACTTAAGCAGTGCCCGGCATCTAGTATCAGCAGCTTCAAGACAGCCTCTCCCCCTCAACCCAAAACCGTGGCGGCAACTGCGCCACGCATCGACGAACGTGTGTAAGGTACTTTCTAGAACGGAATTTCGTCGTCGAAATCATCAAAATTACCCGGATCGGGGGCGCCATAGCTGTTGTTTTGGTTATTCGGTGCCGGCTGCTGCTGCGGCGCTGGCTGTCCACCTCGCTGAGGGGCCCCACCCTGAGGCGGGTAGCCGCCCTGCTGGGGCAGGTTTTGGCCATAGTTCTGTTGAGGAGGCGCTTGCTGAGCCGGGGCCTGCTGAGCGTAGCCACCCTGCGGGGCACCACCGCCCTGGAAGTCGCCGCCACGGCTATCCAGCATTTGCATATCGTTAGCCACGATCTCCGTGCTGTAACGATCTTGACCGTTCTGGTCCTGCCATTTGCGCGTTTGCAGGCGGCCCTCAATATACACTTTTGAGCCTTTTTTAAGGTACTGCTGGGCGATTTCAGCGGTTTTGTTGAATAGCACCACGCGATGCCACTCGGTGCGCTCCTGGCGCTGGCCACTTTGGCGATCCATCCAGGTATCGGAAGTGGCTAGGTTTAAGTTTGCTACCGCTGTGCCAGAAGGGGTGAATCGCACTTCAGGATCTTGGCCCAGGTTGCCAATCAAAATAACTTTGTTAATACCGCGCGCCATGAGGTCGCTCCTTTACGTAATCGGACAAATAACTGAGTAGGTCGCTACCTGCTGTTTTTAGCAGGTGAGCGCTCATTCTTTAGGGTCGCGGCGGTGGAATCAGTTTTGCCAGCGCCGCTTGATCGAGTTCTTTGCGGTTTACCTTCAAATACATGAGGCGCTCCTCCGGCACGACCATCACATCTTCCACACCAACCACGTCGGCAAGATGCTCCATCAATAAGTTGATCGCATCAGGCTGCGTATCGTGTAACGCCACCACCTCGCTGGAGAGCGGCGGAGGAGAAGGCATCCGCCACATGGCTACCCACCACGCCAGCGCTAGCACCGCGCAACCAATAAATACCGCGTTAAGCCCCCAGGTATTCGCCAGCAAGCCGCCCAACGTGCCACCTAAAAAAGCGCCGAGAAACTGGCTGGTGGAATACACCCCCATTGCGGTGCCCTTAGCACCCGCTGGGGCCAACTTGCTAAGCATGGAAGGCAGCGTTGCCTCCAGCAAATTAAAGCCGGTAAAGAAAACAAATAGCCAAACAAACAGCCAATGCCCCTGGGAAAGCGACAACCCTAGGCTGGCTAGGCTGGCAGCGATGGCTCCAATCGCCAATAGGCACATCAGCCTCATACGCTGGCGCTTTTCCGCTATGATCACCAGCGGCACCATCGCCACAAAAGAGAGTGCCATAATGCCTAGGTAGGCTAATCCATGGTACTCCACTGCTACCCCCGCATTGAGTAAGCGGAAGGGGATAGCCACAAAGATTGCCATGAGGACAAGATGCAGCGCAAAAATCGATAGATCAAGCCGCCACAAATCCGGCCGGGTAATCACACTTTTAAACTGCTTCCGGTCCAGCCCTACGTCACGGTGGCGTAACCGGCGCGGCGCAGGCGGCACCCAGCGCCAAAGGACTAACAGTCCCACCAATGTTAGGAGTGCGGTAAACCAAAACACCCCAGAGAGCCCCGCCCAGGAGGCTAACCAAGGGCCAAGCACCATGGCAATGGCAAACGATACGCCGATCGAAAGGCCAATGGTGGCCATGGCCGCCGTGCGTACCTGCTCGCGGGTTTGATCTGCCAATAGAGCCATTATGGCGGCCGCCACGGCACCGCCCCCCTGAAGGGCGCGACCTAAAATTACCCCGCCAATGCTATCTGCCATGGCCGCTACCACGCTGCCAAAAGCAAAAATCAGCAGCCCCATCGCAATGACACGCTTACGACCAATGCGGTCAGAGAGCAAACCAAACGGGATTTGCAGCGTCGCCTGGGTTAAGCCATAAATGCCTAACGCCACGCCAACCAGTAGCGGCGTAGCGCCTGTCAACGTGTCGGCATAAAGCGCGAGCACCGGCAGAACCATGAACAGTCCCAGCATACGAGACGCATAAAGGCCGGCCAAGCCGCTGATTGCACGGCGTTCAGCGGCCAGCAGCAGTGCGGAAACCTTGCGCATAGTGCCCTTGTGTATGGTGGATGGGCCAGAACGGCCTGAGGTAACCCCCCATTCTAGCGCTTTGTCATCACGCTGGAAACGCCAAGCGCGGTGACGCAGGCAGAGACAGTTTTGCCGGGAAGGGGACAGCAATCGTATAATTACGCTTTTGCCACGCGATTCGAGGTGTTGATGGACAGCATTCTGGTCAGGGGTGCCCGCACCCACAACCTCAAGCAGATCGATGTGGAGCTGCCTCGCGACAAGCTTATCGTCATTACCGGGCTTTCCGGTTCCGGTAAGTCATCGCTGGCGTTTGACACGCTCTATGCCGAGGGGCAGCGTCGCTACGTGGAGTCGCTCTCTACCTATGCACGCCAATTCCTCTCGATGATGGAGAAGCCCGATGTGGACCACATCGAAGGTCTCTCTCCTGCGATCTCTATTGAGCAGAAATCCACCTCCCACAACCCGCGCTCAACCGTGGGCACTATCACCGAAATTTACGACTACCTGCGTCTGCTGTTTGCCCGCGCAGGCACGCCCCGTTGCCCAGAGCACGGTGAAGACTTAGAAGCCCAGACCATTTCGCAGATGGTCGATCAGGTAATGAACCTCGCCGAGGGCACCAAGCTAATGCTGCTGGCCCCTATGGTGAAGGGCCGCAAAGGCGAGCATTTACAATTGCTCAGCGAGCTGCGTGCCCAGGGGTTCGTGCGGGTGCAGATCGACGGTCAAGTGCTCGAACTCGACGACATCGCACCATTGGATAAGCGTAAAAAACACGATATCAGCGTGGTAGTGGACCGCTTTAAAGTGCGCGACGATATCGCCCAGCGCTTAGCGGAATCGTTTGAGACCGCGCTAAACCTGGCCGACGGCACGGCGATGATTCACTTTATGGATGGCGAGCAGGAAGACCTCGCCTTCTCCTCGCGCTTTGCCTGCCCGGTATGTGGCTACTCGCTCTCAGAGCTTGAGCCGCGCATGTTCTCTTTTAACAACCCTGCGGGCGCCTGCCCTACCTGTGATGGCCTCGGCGTTCAGCAGTACTTTGACCCAGATAAGCTGATTAGCCATCCAGAGCTTTCCCTCGCAGAAGGCGTCATTAAAGGCTGGGATCGGCGCAACATTTACTATTTCACCCAGTTGCAGGCACTCGCCAAGCACTACCGCTTCGAGCTGGAAACCCCCTGGCAGGAGCTGGCTCGCCACGAGCGTGAGATCATCCTCAACGGTAGCGGCAATGAGCAAATTCCGTTCGTGTACGTGGGGGATCGCGGCCGCAAAGTCACCCGGGAGCATGCCTTTGAAGGCGTGCTGCCCAACATGCAGCGCCGCTATCGGGAAACCGAATCCAACATGGTGCGTGATGATCTCGCCAAGTATATCGCCGTGCAGCCGTGTACCACCTGCGGCGGCTCGCGGCTGCGCAAAGAGTCGCGCCATGTGTACGTGGATGACCACAACATTGCGGATATCGTTCACCTGCCGATTGGCGACGCGTGGCGCTACTTTGCCGAGCTGGCCCTGCCGGGGCGTAAAGGCGAAATTGCCGACAAGATCGTCAACGAGATTCACGCGCGCCTAGAGTTCCTGGTCAACGTGGGCCTGGACTACCTGAACCTAGAGCGCAGCGCCGACACCCTCTCCGGCGGCGAAGCCCAGCGTATCCGTCTGGCTAGCCAAATCGGCGCGGGGCTGGTGGGCGTCATGTACATTCTGGACGAGCCCTCTATCGGCCTGCATCAGCGGGACAATGACCGCCTGTTGAAAACCCTGGAGCGACTGCGCGACCTGGGCAATACCGTGATTGTGGTCGAACACGACGAAGACGCCATTCGCGCGGCAGACCATGTGCTGGATATCGGCCCCGGTGCTGGTGTGCATGGCGGTGAAATCGTCGCCCAAGGCACGCCCCAGCAAGTGATGGATAACCCCAACTCGCTCACCGGTCAGTATCTTTCCGGCACTCGTGAAATCGCCGTGCCGCCCTACCGTATTCCCAGCAATCCGGAAAAGCAGTTGGTCGTGCGCGGCGCGACAGGCAATAACCTGCAAAACGTCACGCTGAGCCTGCCTTTGGGGCTGTTTATTGCCGTGACGGGGGTTTCTGGCTCGGGTAAATCAACGCTGATTAACGGCACGCTGATGCCCATTGCCGCCCGTGAGCTTAACCGCGCCACCACCTTGACCCCAGCGCCCTATGAGAAGGTTGAAGGGCTTGATCAGCTCGATAAAGTGATCGATATCGACCAGAGCCCCATTGGCCGTACGCCGCGCTCTAACCCTGCGACGTACACCGGTATTTTCACGCCCATTCGCGAGCTATTTGCGGGTACCCAAGAGGCGCGCTCACGGGGCTATAAGCCGGGCCGCTTCAGCTTTAACGTTAAGGGCGGGCGCTGTGAAGCGTGTCAGGGCGAGGGCATGATCAAGGTAGAGATGCACTTCCTGCCGGATATCTACGTACCCTGCGATGTATGTAAAGGTAAGCGTTACAACCGCGAAACGCTGGATATTCACTATAAAGGCAAGACCATCCACGAAGTGCTGGAAATGACCGTGGAAGACGCGCTGGCATTCTTCAGCCCGGTGCCCGCCATTGCCCGCCGCCTGCAAACGCTAATGGACGTAGGGCTCTCGTATATTCGCTTAGGGCAAAGCGCCACCACGTTATCCGGCGGTGAAGCACAGCGTGTCAAACTGGCCCGAGAGCTAGCTAAGCGCGACACCGGCAAAACGCTCTACATTTTGGATGAACCTACCACAGGCCTACATTTTGAAGATATTCGCCAGCTGCTGACCGTACTCCACCGACTGCGCGATCACGGCAATACGATTGTCGTGATTGAGCACAACTTGGATGTGATCAAAACCGCCGACTGGCTCATTGATCTTGGACCGGAAGGTGGCTCTGGCGGCGGGCAAATTATTGCTGAGGGCACGCCCGAGCAGATTGCCAAGCAGAGCGTTTCGCATACCGGGCGCTTCCTGGCGCCACTACTGGAGCGGGCCAAACGCGCATCATCCACTTCCTAGCGCTTAGCTACCCGGTGCCCGAAGCCAATCACGATATTAGTGGCCAATTCCGCCTGCCGCTCTCCCAGGAGCAGCTGGCGGACATTCTAGGCTTAAGTCCAGTTGTCATTTTCAGCAATTAGTGCGACCCTCAGGGCGTAATATCGGGCTATTATGGTAGTCTATGCAGGATTGAATGCGACAGAATTAATAGCAATTGCTGCGACAGGCCACGTTTTATTCAACATTTGGTGCGACTGCTCATGCCACTGCCTACATCTGTTCGTAAAATCGGCCCTACCCGACGAAGTGTGTCTGGCTACTATGCCTTTCGCGGGGAGGAGTCTATTGCGTTCGAGTCGACGCTCGAACGTGATTTCCTCATAAAGGCTGACTTTGATGTGAGCGTCCTTGGTGTGATATCCCAGCCGTGCGAGATCTCGTTTCATCATCCAGTGACCGGTAGGCGTTACACCTACACGCCGGATTATTTAGTTTATTACCGTCTCGGTAACCGTCATTACAAGGACTACCCGAAACCTCTCCTGGTGGAAGTCAAACCACGGGAAAAGTGGCAAGCACATTGGCGTGAATGGTCGCCTAAATGGAAGGCGGCGATACGGCATGCCAACAATGAGGGCTGGGCGTTTCGCATTCATGATGAAAGCCGCATTCGTGATAAGACCTTGGACAACATTACCTTCCTAGCGCGCTACAAGCGGATGGTGTTTCCCTCTGTCGAAAGCCAGGCAGTCCTCAACACGGTGAGGGAAATGGGGGTGGCGACCTTGGATTACCTGCTTTCTCGGCACTTTATGGGCGATATTTACCGGGCAGAGGGGATTGCGCATTTATGGCATCTACTGGCGACTCGGCAGTTAGATTGCGATATGGCCCAATCCTTCAGTCCTCTATCGGAGGTATGGGTACCCGATTATGAATAACCATCGTGGCAGCGCAACTGAACCCAATAACGGCGTCGCCCAAACACGCCAACACTTGCAGATTATGGTGGGTGAGCAGGTTCAGAAAGATGGCACCGTTTACCGAATTTCCCAGGTGCTCGATTTTGAGACAGTCATTGGCATTGCCGTTGAGTCCGGGCGTAGTTGCCCGCTTCGCATCAAAGAACTAGCGCCTCTCAATAGCGGGTCCGTATCCCCTGAGCAGGATATGTCCGAGATTGGGGATACCGATTGGCGGGAGGCCGAGCATCGCTTTTCCATCATTAAGCCCTTGGTGGATCGCCATACGGTGGGGCGGGATGCAGCGGAGGAGCGTGCGAAACAAACGGGGGTTGATACGGCTACGATCTACCGTTGGTTGAAGCGGTATAAAGCGACGGGCTCGGTGCTCGCATTGATTCCTCAAAAGCCAGGGTGGAAGAAGGGAAAGTCGCGTATTCCCGCGCATGCCGAGGCAGTGATTCAGGAAGTCATCAAAGAGGTGTATTTGACGCTGCAGCGTCCGTCCGCACAAAAAGCGGTACAGGAAGTCATGCGGCGCTGCCATGAACGGCGCATCGACCCGCCGAGCCCTGGTACCGTTCGTGCTCGTCTGCGTGATATCCCAGAGCGTGACCGGTTGCGTGGCCATGGTTTTAGAGACAAAGCCATTAACAAGTTCCAGCCGGCTGCCGGAAAATTTCCCAATGCGGACTATCCGTTAGCCGTTATGCAGATTGACCACACGCCTGCCGATATTATTTTGGTCGATGACGTGTATCGCAAGCCGATTGGTCGCCCATGGATTACGTTGGCCATGGACGTGTTTACTCGCATGGTCACGGGGTATTACTTGTCGTTTGACCCGCCCTCTGAAACATCTGTCGGCATGTGTGTGGCGCACTCCATGCTTCCTAAAGATGAGTGGTTGCTACTGCATAATGTGGAGGCTGAGTGGCCGGTATGGGGCACACCCGCCACGATTCATGTCGATAACGGCCCAGATTTTCGCTCTGAGACGTTTCGGCGCTCATGCCTAGCCTATGGGGTCAACCTTGAGTTTCGGCCTGTTAAGCAGCCTCGTTATGGTGGCCACATTGAGCGGGTACTGGGCTCTCTTCTAAAGGAAATCCATAACCTGCCTGGGACGACCTTCTCCTCCATTAAAGAGAAAGAGGGATACGATCCAGAGAAGCACGCGGCCATGACGAAAAGCGAGTTTGAAGAGTGGCTGGTGACGTTGATTTGCAAGGTTTACCACCAGCGCCTTCATTCTGGGATTGGTATGTCGCCGATGAAAAAGTGGGAAATTGGTGTGTTTGGCAATGCGGATGTGCAGGGAGTGGGATTAGCGCCGAGGCCTGCTGACAGGCTCTCTGTATTGCTCGATTTTTTGCCCAGCTTTCAGCGTACGATCCAGACCTTTGGTGTGACCATCGATGGCATAAACTATTACGATGAAGCGCTAAGACCTTGGATCAATGCCAAAGATCCAGACATGCCAGACAAGAAACGCACCTTTGTTTTCCGGCGCGACCCTCGCGACATTAGTGTCATTTGGTTCAAAGACCCGGAGCTCGGGCACTATTTTCGCGTGCCCTTTGCCAATCTTGCCCTCCCCTCGATGAGTGTTTGGGAGTATGCCCAAGCTAAAGCGCGCCTTCGGCAGGAAGGAAGAAACTCGGTCAATGAGACTGAAATTCTACGCGCTATTAGTGAGCTGCGAACCCATGTGGAGGAGTCGCAAGCACGTACTAAGCGAAGTCGCCGTCAGGCACAACGACGTAAAGAGCATGAGAAGAAGGTGACGCCTGCAGATCCCCTTTTACATGCGCCCTCAACTGCGGCCCCTAAAGAGACACCCGCTCAAGGGGACGGTCTTTTAACGGGTGATATCGATGTGAACTGGGACATAGCATGAGCACACACCTTCATCCTGATCTTCGTCACGTCTTGGGGCTGTCCGCTAAAGAGCGAATGGAGTTTATGGATCAACCGCGCTGGTTGGGCTATCCATTGGCCAATCGTGTCATTGAGGTCATGCGTGGGTTGATGGAGAAGCCCAGTCGTCCTCGTATGCCTAACCTCTTGCTCGTGGGTGACTCCAACAACGGAAAGACAACCATCGTTCAACGGTTTCGTAAGCAGTACGGTGAAGGCTACGTGAATGAAGACGTAGAGCCCGTGAAGCCTGTTGTTGTCACTCAGGCTCCCCCGAGTGCCGATGAGAAAAGTCTGTATATCGCAGTGCTAGAGAGTTTCTGGGCTCCCTACCAGCCTACAGATCCTGTTCCCAAGCTGCGCTACCAGGTGATTCATCAACTGCGTGCTTGCCATACGCGCTTACTGATCATCGATGAGTTTCACTCTCTGTTAACCGGTGGTGCTGTTAAGCAGCGCGAAACGATGAATGCCATTAAGCTTTTATGCAATGAGCTAATGATTCCCATCGTTGGTGTGGGGACGCAAGATGCTGTGCGTGTGCTGCATTCAGACCCACAGCATGCGAGTCGCTTTGATGTGGTCGCGTTACCAAAGTGGGAGCTCAATCAGGAGTTTCAGAAGCTGCTCGCTGGCTTTGAGAAGATATTACCTCTCAAACATCCTTCCCAACTGCATGAGCCCCAATTGGCGACCCAGCTCCACGCGATTTCTGGCGGTAATTTGGGTGACCTGCACCGGCTGCTGATTGAGTGTGCAAATGCCGCTATTTTGTCTGGAGCTGAGTGCATCGATGAGAAAATTATTCAGAGTAAATCATGGGTGCGGCCCACCCGTGGCATTAGGGAAGTGATGCTGTAATGACCTGGGCGCTGAGTGTGCCCCTGCTGCCTGAGGAGTCCCTTTCATCATGGCTCGTTCGGGCGGCGTTGCGACAGGGGTGTGATCCTTTGTCGCTCACCGGGGCTATTTGGCCAACATGGCGTATATGGACGAGGGACATTGATAGGGAAATACCCCTCGCAAGAATGCGCCCATTAGTGAATGCCTCGGGGATATCTTCCGCTAAGTTTCAGAAAGCGGGGATGCGGGACGATTGTGAGAAAGTGGTCGGTTACTCGTTACCGGAAACCCGGACTTGGCCCTGGTTGTTGGCACTCGGCAGCCGAAATCGAACCCGCCATGGAGGACAACAGGTATGCACGTTGTGCTTGGCAGAGGACTCAACCCCCTACTTGCGCCGGCACTGGCGATTCGCTTGGCACACTGGGTGCCGCTTTCATGGGGTGCAGCTGGTAGATGAGTGCCCAGCATGCAAGGCCCCTATAGAGCCCCATCGCCTGACAGCGGAAGATCAACATTTAGCTCAATGCAGCCGGTGTCATAACGATTTTAGAAAGGCGGTATGCACGTCGCCTTTACCTGAAGCGTTCAGTGTTCAAGTGATGGCTGATCGTGTGTTAGAACAGGATAAGGTGACGTTTAGGCAGGCCTCTATCGCACCCGCCGATTGGTTTTCTATGGTGGCCTTTTTTATTGGCGTTATACGGCGTGCAAGTCGGCGGCCTGTGTCACCCCTGGCCGATGCGCTTCTTTCATTGGGCATTTCGGTTACGGATTGCCGAATGCCTGTGTCTGGCCTGGCGTTTGAGCTGCTGGCTGTCAGCGAGCGTTGTGCCTTATTGGTAGCGTTGGAACGCTTGCTCAGTATGGGCCTTGAAGAAACGTTCAGCGTTCTGGTCGCGTGCAATGTCAAAACGAGCGCGCTTCATGATCCCCGAAGGTCGCCCCCCGTTGTGTTGTTGCCGCTGCTATCACGGTTATCTCACCACCCTCATGGGCCGCATCGCCGCCGTGTTCCCCCGGCTTGTCGCCCCATGTCGGAACGCGCTGTTAGAGCCTCATGGGCGCGTTTAAAACGCAGAATGAAAGCGGAGCCAACCTCTTGAATCAACACCAAACGGTCGACTGCGATGAGTGTGGCCGAGAAGTCTCCAAATTGTGGCGACGCCATAAAGGGCACGGCTACTGTTCAACTTGCTATGCTCGTGTGTTTAAGCGGCGGATGTGCCCACGATGTGGTGAGTTAGCCCGTCTGCCTAAGAATGACCCAGACGCCGTCTGTCGTCAGTGCAACGTTGACAAACCGTGTGCACGATGTGGAAAAGCCAGTTCAGACTACAACATCGGCAAGGTCACTCCCTACGGCCCTGTCTGTATCGCCTGCGCTCCCTATTTCAAAGAACCAGAGCCCTGCGAGGCGTGTGGGAAAGCATCTCAACGTCTTACCCGAGTGGCGCGTATGGGGCATGATCATCGCTTATGTCCACGCTGTTCGACAGCAGACCACGGTACCTGTTCTGCATGTCGTCGACATCGTTTATTGGTGGTGGCACCCAACGGGGATGCGTTGTGCAAAGCCTGTAATGAGCAAGGGGAAATTGCCTGCCCATCGTGTGGTAATCCCATGCCAGCGGGTCGAGGTGATGCCTGTGAGCCCTGCTATTGGACGCGAACATGCCGTAAACGCATCACCATTGGCCAAGCCGGTATCACTACCAAAGCGTTAAGTGAGGCCTTTGGGGAATTTGGTGAATGGCTGATTCGTATCACTGGGCCGCATAAGGCTGCCCTCAAGATCAATCATTTCTTCTCGTTCTTCCTTGAGCTCGACCAGGCATGGTCACGGATACCGAGCTATTCGGAGCTACTTCATCACTTCGGGGCGGAGGGCTTGCGGCGTGTGAGGCTTCCCATGCGATGGTTGCATGAAGAGCAAGGGGTAGAGCCGGATCACCAAGCAAAGCGGATCGACTCAGAGAAAAGACGTATTCAAGCGTGTCTCAGTTCTATGCCGTTCGCTTCGCTATCAGACCAAGTGCTGCAAGCCTATTGGCTGCAATTGGAAACCCGTATAGAGGCGGGCAAAACGTCCCACACCTCCGCACGACTTGCACTAAGAGCGGCAGCCGCATTGCTACTCGCTACTAACCGGGAGGGGCAGCGACTGCCTCAACAGGGCGATGTGGACAACTATTTGCATGCGGTGCCCGGACAAGCAGCCTCGGTCACGGGGTTTACTAATTTCTTAAATCGCCAACATGCCACCACGTTGGCTCCTCGGGTGGATGTAAAACGGGCAAGAAAGCGGCGAAAAGAAACACTAGCCCGCACCCTGATGACGATGGCCCGGTGTGCTGATCAAGGAGAGGCCTGGAGGGAGGCATGGATCGTTGCTGCCATGGAGTATTTCCATGACACAAAATTAACGCAGAAAATGCTTCGACAACAGACCGTAGAGCGGACGACAGACGGGATACAGGTGGTAGTGGGTGGCGTTACCTACTGGCTGCCTCTGGATATTGAGTGCTAAGACACTGATAGCGCGCAGTCACTTGGAGGGCCCCGCGACTCTGTAGGCGAATGTCGCCCCGCCGTTTGGACGGGGCTATGGCTCTCTACCTATATGCCAGGGCTCAACGGGGTGCCAAAAGGCGTGTCATGACCGTTGAGATGACGTCAAAACCAGGTCTTCATAAATGCCCTTGATAGCCTTCTCTTCTGGGCTGTGGCGCTGTGGCTCCTGTTCCTGCTTTGGATGTAGTGGGGTTATAAGCCCGTTAGAGAGTGACAGGACATCGCTGAGCTGCTCGTAATCGAGGTTTACGTTATCGACATTGTATTGGTTAAGGCGTGTCATGGTCTCTGTGAGTGCGGTCATACTGTGCTCTTCTTCTCCAAGCGGCGGAAAGGCTTGAATCAGCGGCTGACCGCCTTCCCAACCTATCTTGATCGGCTGATTGATGATGTTGACTTGGGTGCCGGGTGGAATGCGGTCAAATATAGATTCGATGTCTTTGGGTAACATGCGGATACAACCTCGGCTTGCGCGCATGCCAATGCCATCGGGCTGGTTGGTGCCGTGAATCAAATAGCCATCGAAGCCTAGGATGATGGCATGGTCTCCTAGCGGGTTATCGGGGCCGGGCGGTACAACGCTTGGTGCGGTTTCGCCGCGTGCTTCCGCTTCACGTTTTACCGACTCAGGCGGGTACCATGCGGGGTTTTTAATGTTCATGGTGGTCTCGGTCACACCAAGGGGTGTATCAAACCCTTCGCGACCGATGCCGATAGGATAGGTCTCAACGCGCGGTGTCTCACCGGTTTTGACATCTGGGTAGTAGTAAAGCCGCAGCTCGGCGATATTGATGACGACCCCAGTACGCTCGACATTCGGCAGGATGAAGCGTCCTGGAATGGTTACTTCAGTACCCACTCCGGGCACCCAAATACTGACCTCTGGGTTAGCACGTACAATCTCCTGGTAGCCAAGGTTGTGACGTCTGGCAATATCAATCAGAGTATCCTCGTAATTCTTCACGATGAAGGTGTCAGCCTCTCCGATAATATTGCCTTCCTCAGGTAGCGGGTAATGCCCCTTGGGCCATTCCGTCTCCTGGGCAGTGGAAGGTTGTGCCGCCATGGCGACAGGGAGCCATGCCAGAAACGAAACCATCACACTCACGATGAAGCCGATCTGCATTGGCCATGGGAGGAATCTCTTAAGTATTGCTGCGTTCTTTGCCAAGAGCATCGCTAGGTTCCTTTTTCATCTAATGCGTCGTTTTTTGATCGAGATAAGTTCAGTTGTAACCCGAGCAGTGTCAGCACCGCAGCGAGTATCCAAGCGGGGCCACTACCGGTGCGTGTGAAAGGAGTTAGGCCCTGCATCGGGGTCACCTCGCCCGTTAAACTGGCCTGTTCAAACTGTGGGGCACGGGCTGTGACGTGACCTTGTGAATCGATGATGGCCGTCACGCCATTACTGGTAGCTCGAAGTAGGTGACGACCATTTTCTAAGGCACGTAGACGCGCCATTTGAAGATGTTGGTGTGGGCCAATGGAACGCCCAAACCACGTATCGTTGGAAACCGTTAATAGCAGCTCGGCATTACGCGCCTGCTGGGCGACATGGTCGGCAAAAATGATTTCGTAACAAATGGCATTGCCAATGGTGGCTCCAGCCACGTGTAACGGAGCCTGTTCGCCTGACCCTGGGGTCAGGCGAGGTACTGGCAAGTCGAAAAAAGCAAGGGTGCCAGCGAGGAGACTTTGGAATGGCAAATACTCGCCAAAGGGCACCAAGTGCGCCTTCTGGTATTCGCCCTGCACATCATTTAGCCCTATGACGCTGTTATAAGAGCGCCCTTCACTGTCGCGTTGCAAAATGCCGGTCAACAAGGCGGTGTCAGGCCCCAGGTCGGACGCTACTTGCTCAAGTATTTGCTGTGCTTCCTGCTCAAGCATGGGAAGGGCTGCCTCGGGCCAAACGATGAGATCGATATCCCTTGCTTGCTCCCGTGTCATCGCCGTGTAGATACTGATCGCCTCGCGCTGCCCTTGGGCAGTCCACTTAATGCGCTGGTCAAGATTCCCTTGCAGCAATGCCACCCGGATGGGCTTGCCAGCCGGGGTTGTCCATTGGGCGGGCAATAGGAATGGAACGATCCACAAGGCGGCCATTGGGACAAGGAAACTCCAGCGGCGACGCAGTACCTCTACCCCTAACGTACCTGTCAGCGCGGTCATGAGTGACAGCAAGTACACACCACCAACGGGCGCCCATGGGGCTAGTGGAGAATCAATCTGAGAGGTGCCCAGCAATAACCAGGGAAAGCCGGTGAGCATCCAAGTGCGTAGCCATTCGCTCACCACCCACATACCGGCAAAGCTAAGAAAGGCGAACCGTGGCCCCGTGATGCGTCGATAGAGCCCAAAGGGGACTGCAAAGAAGAGCGCCAGGACGCTGACAAAAAGAGTGGTGAGGAGCATCGCCACCAAGGCCCCGGTGCCACTGAAATCGTGAATAGCAACGAAGACCCACGACGTGCCTGAACCGAACAGGCCTACCCCATAGCACCACCCACGCAGGGTGGCCATGACGGGCGTTAGCAACTGTATCTTCCAATAGACCAGTGCCACGGCCACTGGGCCAAGCCACCATAGGGAAAAGGGGGCGGCACTCAAGGTGGTCAGCACCCCAGCGGCGAGCGCTACAACGCAATCGACTATTGGTGAGGAGCGCCCAGCAAAAAGCGTATATTCTTTATCTTTATCGACCACATCCATAGCGTTACTCAGAGCGCTTAAAAGCAGGACTTTCACGCCATAACGCCACCGCGAACATCAATACACCGGCAAATAGCGCGATATCGGCCATGTTAAAGGCGGGCCAATGCCATTCGCCCCAGTAAATGTCCAGATAGTCGACGACGTACCCTCGCGCTAAGCGATCAACAGTATTACCGAGCGCGCCGCCAAGAATCAGGCTGTACGCACAGGCCTCCAAGCGCGACAGGGGTTTGCATAGCTGCACAACCAATACGACGACCACCACCAACGCTAAACCAAGAAAGAGGTAGCGCTGCCAACCCCCTGCTTCTGCGAGAAAGCTGAAAGCGGCTCCTGTGTTCCCGGTATAAACCCAGTTAAAAAACGGCGTTAGCGGAATGACTTGGCCAAACGACATCTGAGCATGCACAATTTCCTTGACCAGTTGATCGGCTAGAGCCATCACGCAAGCTAATGTGAACCATGGCCAGCGACGTGAAGGGCTATCGTGTTGCACTGTTCTCATGAGGTTACTTTTCCTTGTGACAGGCCTGTCATTGCGGTACTGGGCGAAAAGCGGTAACCCAGCAGTCGCATGGCGTTCAACGTCACCAGGACGGTAGCACCGGTATCGGCCATCACCGCAATCCACATGCCGGTAATACCCAGCGCCGTTGTAACTAGGAAAATGGCTTTTAAGCCAAGGGCGAGAACAACGTTGGTTTTCACATTGCGCAGCGTGGCACGAGAGAGGTCTATCAGCTCAGCGATGCCGGTAACGCGGTTCTTGAGCAAGGCTGCATCGGCGGTTTCCAACGCCACATCCGTGCCGCCCCCCATCGCGATACCCACATCGGCTGCCGCGAGTGCCGGTGCATCGTTGATGCCATCGCCTACTTTACCGATGGGGCCACGGCCAGCCGCTTGCCAGTCTCGAACATACGCTGCCTTGTCTTCAGGCATTAGTTCGCCGTACGCTTCAATGCCTAAGCGACCCCCCGTGGCAGCGACGGTGCGGGCATTATCACCGCTGAGCATGACCGCCTGTACGCCTAAACGGGATAGCGCCGCTAGGCCTTCAATGGCATCTTCGCGTGGCTCATCGCGAACCGCGATCAAGCCCAGTAAACGCTCGCCTTCGACGAGGAGAGCGAGGCTCTTACCGGCTTCTTCTAACGCGACAATCCGAGCACTGAGACTTTCCTCAAGGATGACTTTCTCGTGAAGGTGACGAGGCGTCATTAAGCTCAGCTCGCGACCCTCCACCTGGCCGGAAACACCGCGCCCCGCCAGAGCGCGGCCGCCGGTGACGGTGGGGAGGTTGATGCCCGACTGTCGGGCATGCTCAACGATAGCCGTGGCGATAGGGTGACTGGAATCCCGCTCTATTGCGGCGGCGAGCCGCAATACGCTGTTATCGTCTTCCTCAGCAATCCAAGACTCCACATCTGTGACTCTTGGGGTACCCGCAGTGAGGGTGCCCGTTTTATCTAATGCCACCAAGCGAAGCTTACCTAACTGTTCAAGAACGGCTCCCCCTTTGATCAGTAGTCCGCGCCGAGCTCCCGCCGAGAGACCGGCGGCGATGGCGGCTGGGGTGGAAATGACTAACGCGCAGGGGCATGCGATTAACAGCAATGCTAACGCACGGTAAATCGACTCCGACCATGCCATGGTCGATACCAGCGGTGGCACTATCGCCATCAGTAGGGCGAGTAAGACGACGGCGGGCATATAGTAATACGCAAAACGATCAATAAAGCGTGCTATCGGTGCCTTGGCGGCCTGTGCTTCTTCAACCAGACGAATAACGCGTGCGATCGTATTGTCATCAGCGCCTCGTGTTACCTCCACCTCCAGGGCGGCATCAAGATTCACTGTGCCAGCAAAAATGTCATCACCAGGCGCTCGCGAACGGGGTATGGACTCGCCGTTTACCGGCGACTCGTCAATGTCGGAGGTGCCCACCAGGATGCGTCCATCGCAGGGTACGCGATCACCGGGCCGCACCAGCACACGCTGCCCGGGTTTAAGTGACTCCGCCGAGACGTCACGCAGATGGCCATTGTCCATCAGCCTCGCCGTTGAGGGTGTTAAATTTGCCAAGGCTGAGATACTGCGGCGCGCTCGTGAAGCAGCTACCCCTTCGAGTAGCTCACCTACGGCGAACAAGAACACGACCATCGCAGCTTCAGCGGCAGCATTGATGGCCAATGCGCCAAGCGCAGCGATGCACATCAGCATCTCTATGGTAAAGGGATTGCGCATTTTGAGGGCGCCCCAGGCACTCTGCGCAATGGGTATTAAGCCGACTAGCGTGGCCAAAATGAAAGGCATATTACCCAGCGCAGGCCATGCTAAACGAAGCGCGAAGGCCACTATCAGCAGATTTCCCGTGATAATGACCAAGCGCCCTTTAGCGGTTTGCCACCAAGAGGATGAAGCACCAGATGCGCGTGTTTGGCCATCATGGGAAGCCACTTGATAGCCTAGTTCGTTCAGGATGCCCTCAATGGTCTTTCGCGAGGGGGCCCCGTGATCGTGGTGGTGAATCTTCACTGATCCCGTGACCGAGCTTGCCGTGACTTCCTCAATGCCTTCCAGTCGCTCTAGCGCCGACACAACCTTGCGCTCACAACCGCCGCAGTCCATGCCTTCAACACGCAGCGTCAAGGTGGTAGGCGCTGTTGTCGGCGTTGATGTTTTCATGGTGCCTCTCCTGCCAATGGGCTATGGTTTTTAAGTGTAAACCTTGTGGCAACTACAGCTTCAAGCCCTGCGTAAGGAGTTTTACCATGTCGATGATCGGCCAAAGTATCAGCATTGGTGAGTTAGCACGACGAGCCGATTGCAAACCTGAAACGGTTCGCTATTACGAGCGTATTGGGCTGTTGCGCGATGCGACACGAACCGGTGGGGGGCAGCGCCGCTATGGAGACGACGCTGTGCGGCGCTTGACCTTTATTCGTCATGCCCGTGACTTTGGCTTTTCGGTGGAGTCAGTGCGAGAGCTTTTGGCCATGTCAGATCAACCTGATATGCCTTGCCAAGAAGTCGATGCCATCGCCACGCATCACCTAAAGAAAGTGGAGTCCCGCCTTCAACGACTGTCCATACTGCGTGAGGAGCTTCAACGGATGGTCACACAGTGTGCCGGTGGTAAAGTGGAAAGCTGCCGAATCATTGAGGTCATCAGTGATCATCAGCTCTGTATCACTGAAAAATCGCACGGAGGGGCTCACGACTTGGGTTAGCACTAACGCTACGCCCCACGCCCAATGGTTAGCCCAGCGAAACATCCAAAAACAGCATGAGTACCAATCCGATGGAGAGGCCCAGCGTGGCCTTTTTTTGGTGCCCGCTTCGATGAGTTTCGGGAATAATCTCATGACTGATCACATACAACATCGCCCCCGCTGCAAAGGCCAACCCCCAGGGCAGTAGCGCTTGTGACATGCTGATGACTCCAGCGCCTAATAAGCCACCTAACGGCTCAACAAGCCCCGTAAGGGCGGCAATCGTCCATGACCGCCAACGTGAATAGCCCACGCCTAGCAGTGATACTGCTACGGCCAGTCCTTCTGGGGCATTCTGAAGTCCAATGCCAATCGCTAGTGGAATGCCTCCTTCGCTTCCCCCTGCGCCGAAGGCCACGCCAACGGCCAGCCCCTCTGGCAGGTTGTGTATCGTAATGGCAATAATAAACAACCAGATACGACGTAGTGAGGCAGCCTCTGGCCCTTCTCGCCCCTGTTCGAAGTGCTCATGAGGTAAGAGTTCGTTCAGTAGTGCGACCATTCCAATCCCTAGCAAGATGGCCGCACAGGCAATGGCAGCAGGTACCACGCTACCTCCGTAACGCAGCTCCGAGGCTTCTAAGGAGGGTATGATCAGTGAGAAGAAAGAGGCCGCTAGCATGACGCCAGCGGCGAACCCCAACGCTAAATCGCGAACACCACGATTCGGTCTTTTGGTAAACAAGATAGGAAGCGCCCCGACAGCCGTCATCAAGCCCGCGGCAAGGCTTCCCAATACCCCCATTGTGACGAGAGAAACCTCTTCCATACCGATTACCTGTCTTGTGGTAGATGAGTGATCACAGCGCTAGGGTTCCATAACGAGGCAAGCACACGTTCACGTTACTAACAATCCATGCAACGTTGCTAAGCACGGGTGGTTACGGCTCGTTAAACGAGATCAAGTCATAAATGGACGCCGTGCCGATAGCTTGTTCCAAGCGATCTCTTGCCTCGTAAAGTGACGCTTGATATTCACCTTGAGTCGGCTGCTCACCCAACATGATGCGTTGACCTTGACCAAGGGGATCAACAGGCTGGTTATTGACTCTCACTTCGTAATGCAGGTTGGGGCCCGTGGCGACCCCGGAGGAACCTACCTCTCCGAGCGACTCTCCCGCATTGACTAAATCCCCAACCACTAGCTGTGGGGAGAATCGGCTAAGGTGTGTGTAGCGACTAATGGCCCCTGTGTCGTGCTCCACCTCGATCACCTGCCCATATCCCCCTTGGCGACCCATAAAGAATACGCGCCCAGGTGCGGTGGCAATGACCGGCGTTCCTGTCGGCGCAGCCAAGTCAATTCCATTATGAGGACGCATCCCTCCATACACAGGATGTCGCCGATTCCCAAAGCGAGACGTTAAGCGGGCACTAAGCACGGGCAACCGCAACGTGCCTAGCAGGGTGTCGCTTTTGAAAAGAGCTACGTCCCCCTTTTGGGTGACCGGCCATATGACCTCCAAGGGCTCTGCCTGATCAGGCAGAGCGGCATAACTGAGGCGTGGTGGCCCAACACGGGCGCCGTCCTGGCGTCGATCTTCCTCCCACACTAATTGAATACGTTCACTGCCAGAAAACTCCAGCGGCGCTGCGATAAACTCGCTGAGCAGTGTTTCCAGTTTAGTGGCGAAACGCGTTGGGACACCTTCTGCTGCCAAGGCCTCGTAGAGGGTGGTATCAATGACGACATCACGCCCAAAGGTTAGGGTATCAACGCTATCGAGCGGTAATGTGCCTTCTTGCTCGCTAGCCGCCTGTAACTTGACAGGGCTAAGTTCAGACGGAGGCAATGACAGATGCGTTTGCCAATTGGCTTCGGCTAGCAAGGGGTAAAAGCCCACCAAGCCTAGTAACCACCAGCGCTGCATCACTGGCCATCCTCTTCCCCAGAGATCTCCGCTACTTCACTCTCGACGGCATCAATCAGCTCTTGCATACCAAAGGGGTCTAAAGGCTCGCCATTGACAAAAAAGGTAGGTGTTTGGCGAATCTGATTGGCTCTGACATCCGCCATGTCTTGGTCAATCACCGCCTGCACCTCAGCAGAAGTCAGTTGCTCTTCGGCAGCCGCTAAATCAAGGCCTCCTTGGCTCGCGATATCGAGGATAGCGGATTCATCAAAACTGCCATGTGAAGCCCATTGATCCTGGCGAGCCAGCAGCCTCTCCAGTACCGGTTCAAAGACGCCCTGACGACGAGCAACTTCTAATACCCGAATGGCCTTGTCCGATACGTCGCCGTGGAAAGGAGTGTAGCGCACGATGAGCCGCACTTTTTCTGGGTAGGTTTCCAGAATACTTTTTGTCAGGGGATAGAAAGCACGGCAGGCTTCGCAAGCCGGATCGAAGAATTCCACAATCGTCACCGGCGCGTCTTCTCGTCCCAAGATGGGGGAGTGTGAACGCACCAAGGAGTCCTCGGCCTGGACACCGCTCTCTTTTGCTGCCTGAGCTTGCATGTCTAAGAGGGCAGGCTTCGATACGGCGACGATCGCAGCGGTCAGCATTAACGTACCGGCCAATATAAAAGACGCTTTTTTGAACATGTTTCTCTCTCTGTCTCAACGATGGGGTGGAAAAGTAGGGTTGAAAAATAAGCCAATCGCTATGGGAGTAAGCTGCTCGCTATCTACCTGAGCTGGGAGCCGGCCTCGGTCTGTCACTCATGCCCATATAGATTGGCATTTTGATGCGCGTGGTCACTATGCTCAAACTCTAGGCTGGAATGAGCAATACTGAAGCGCATTTTAAGCTGCTCCTTGATCTCTGCTTTGACGGATTCAAGCTGCTGCCAGCCGGTTTCTGTCAGAACCACGTGGCAGTCAAGGGCTGCCATGTTTTCCTGCATCTGCCATAGATGCACATGGTGAATATCCTGGACTCCCTCGATATCTCGTACGGTCTCAACGACTGCCTGCCCGTCAATGTCCGGGGGAGATCCCAGCATTAGCGTACGGATAGGGCCGCCAATTTCAGAGAAGGCTAGGTAAAGAATATATAGCGCAATCCCTATCGTGATCGCGGGGTCTACCCAGCGCATGTCGTACAGTAAAATAAGCGAACCACCGATAATCACGGCGATGGAGGCAAACGCATCCGATAAGTTATGCAGAAAAAGGGCGCGGATATTGACACTCTCTTTTTGCATTGACCACGTGAGCATGGCGGTAAGGGCATCGACGACGAGCGCGACGCCACCAATAATCACGATCGTCCATCCCTCTATCTCAGGGGGATCGACCATCCGCATAGCGCCTTCGTAAATCAGGTAGACACCGACAATAATGAGGGTGGTGTAATTGATGAGTGCTGCCACTATCTCGATGCGGCCATAGCCAAAGGTCATATGCACATCGGCAGGCCGTCTGGCGATTTTACGAGCAGCAAAGGCAATGACTAATGCTGCCAAGTCAGAAAAGTTATGTAACGCATCAGCGATCAGCGATAGGCTCCCCGCCATAATGCCACCGACGATTTGAGCGATGGTTAAGAGCCCATTGGCCCAAATGGAGATGCTGACGCGCCGGTCGCCAGAGGCAGGATCAATGTGGGGATGATCATGATGATGTCCCATCTGTTACCCTCTCTCGAATTATCTGTTCTTGGTACTATAAAACCTCTAGCAACTAAAGCTTCAACCCTTGAGCATTATCTATTTGCATCGCTGGATTGGGAAGCACGTCCCTAGCTACCAAGGAGCCTTTGTGTGCTGGGCCGAAGGTGATCATGTTTTAGGTGCGGGGCTCAATCCACTTCAACCGGTAACGTCCAATCCACCATGGGTAGATTCATTTATTTTGTCGAGGCGCACCTTGTCTGGTTTGTAATCGTCGTCGCGGGGGTAGGCTTACTCTTTCCGGCCACCGGAATAATGCTTAAGTTCGCGATTGGGCCATTACTGGCATTACTGATGTTGATTATCAGCCTCACATTCGATGCGCATGCAGTGCGCATCGTGTTCCGAAAGCCGTCACGGCAGTTGTTGGCATTGGGGCTGGTCTATGGGCCTATGTCGATTGCCGGGTGGCTAACGGGCCGTCTATTTTTTGGAAGCGGCCCGCTGGCTGCTGGCCAAACCTTGCTCGGCACGCTGCCGACAGATGTGTCTTCTCCTCTTTTGGTACTGATGGCGAAAGGCAATGTGGCGCTTGCCGCTGTTTTCAACGCAGTCAACACCGCGTTATGTCCGTTTATTGTTCCCTTCCTGTTTTTATGGCTCACCGGCCTTCAGTTAGACGTGCCGCTTGGATCAATTATTCTTGAATTAACACTAATCGTGCTTCTTCCTACCGTGATTGGGGTCAGCTTGCGTACAAGGTTCTCGGCTTTCTTTGCACGGCATGATTCAGCGTATGCAGGGATAGGGTCGATTCTGTATCTGCTGATCCTACTCGCCGTGGTCGGGCCGAATGCCACCACGATCATTGGCTATGGCTGGTATGCGTTTGTGATTGCGGGCGCGGCCCTGTGCCTCAATTTGATTGGGTACCTGGTAGGTATGTCCTCACGGTTACTCACCTCTGATCGCAAAGAGGTGATTACCTATCTTTTCACGGTCAGTAAAAAGGAATTCAGCATCGCTGCAGCGTTTGTCGCTGCTTCTGGCTTGCCATCAGAGATCGCAATTCCAGCCGCTTTTTTTGCCGTGATTCAAATGATCACTTCGCCCATCGCAGCGAAGATCCTCGCCCGCCACTGAAGGGATGGCCGTATCGGCTCTTCGTCAGAAGAGCAACCTGCACACGGGGTGTACAGGTT
Source organism: Halomonas sp. Cn5-12 (assembly GCF_021532545.1). Classification (NCBI taxonomy): domain Bacteria; kingdom Pseudomonadati; phylum Pseudomonadota; class Gammaproteobacteria; order Oceanospirillales; family Halomonadaceae; genus Halomonas; species Halomonas sp. Cn5-12. The sequence goes on along the minus strand of NZ_JAKGAY010000002.1, from coordinate 59,876 downwards.
GCTCTTAGCGACAAAACAGACACCGCTACTCATAAAGGTGGCAAATAGTACCTATGCTAAGTCACTGCGACCAATACTGACCTTGCTAAAAGCATTTAACACAGAGGCTTCGCAGGGTATCTGTTCCTTTTTGGATTTAGGGTGCTTGAACGTATCGGCGAATCCTGGGCAGTGACCAACTAGTTTTTGGACAACACCTTCTACGTGCCGCACGTTAGACAGCACTTGGCGTAACCACTGCTCGAAGCTGCCTTGGTGGCTCAGCGTGAAGACTAAACCTTTATAGGAAGGAGGCTTGGATGCCTCCTCGCTACCGCCAGCTCTGGGTTTTGGAGGGCGTCGTTGGATCTCCATGAGATAGAGCGTTTGATCTAACACATGCACCCGAACGACGAGCACCCCGCGAGGTACCTTGGTCTGAGTATCAATGTAAACCCAATTAGCGACTGACGTTTCCACCTCCTCGTCTATTTCGAAAGGTTCGAGGCTGATCAACCGAGGGTCGGGGGAAGTGCTAAAGCCGTCTTCAAAGGTAAACCAGCTAACGCCACGAATCGTTTCGGGATAGGCCGATTGCAAATAGAGAAGCGCATTCCACATATCACGTAGAAAGCCCTGTGATTCCAGTGTAATAGGAGCATGAATAGACGCTTGTCCCACTCCCTTCCCTGACCCATGTGGCTCCCCAGTGGAGAAAATGGTTTCGTCACCCGGAACGGGGACGCCTCGTGTATCGGGCACATTTTTTCGAGTATATCGTTTATCCAAGACGGCGCGAGGCTTACCTAAAATAACGAATTCGTCCTCAGGAAGGTCTAGCCAAGAAGAGCCATGGTCGGGCTCTTCATCATCCGTCAGGTCAATGACATCGGGGATGTCTTGAAGCTGATGATAGGGAAATTGAGTGGGAGCATCATCGCCATCGGTGGCTGGTACTGTCGTTGACTTCTCTCTTTCGCGGTGGATCGTGGCACCATCGGGCTGCGTACAGCCTAATATCTGCAAGCCTAGGAATGTGTTGCCACCATCAATTGGAACGCCAGAAACAGAGATTTCCCCGCTGCCTTGAAACCATGGGGTGGCTTTTAAAAGCATCTCATCTGGCGTGGAGCTGGTTTCAAATTGTGAATATATATATTTTGCAGCGCGCTTGGCATACGGATCGTACAACATATGCGCGAGCAAAATGGCATCGTGTTTATGAACATGATAGGTAAATTTGACAGGCCACGTACCTGGGGATGCAGGCGCATCAAGCGGTCGATAAAGACGTTTTTTGACTTCTTCCCAAGGGTAAGTGGCGAGCACTCGCTTGATTTCAGAAGATCGGCCGTAAACGCGAATAAAAAATTCTGTGCAAGGGATGAGCAAGTGTTTGCCATCTGGAAGGTCAAATTCAATCAGGTATGTTTTGTGCTGATTTTTCTGGGGTAAGTAGTTCGAGTCATGAAAAGCGGTATAGAGGCTTCGTCCTGATTGTCGTAAATCATCTAAGGTGACAATTCGCCAGCCGCCTGGAGAAAAAGAAACGGAGAATTTTCTTTCCTCGTAGGCAATACGCGAGCTACTCACGCCCTTTTCCCATACTGACCCTATTCTCAATAGCCCAAGATGCGTTAAGACAGTCTCACGTCTCATCACGCCTCCTAAGTTATTTTCATGGTCGATGGTTCTTAAGAAGATATGGATTTTAGGGACGCTTCGTAAGCGATTGTTCTTAAATATAGGCCCGTACCACCAAACGACCAAGCGCTCTGCCTCGTTTTTTAGGGTGCCATCATGGAAGCTAAAGGTTCTGGATTGTTTAAGAGAAACGGTCACAAAGGCGCACTCTATGTAAACTCAACATAGAGATTGTCGCAGCAATTATTGTTTAGTCGCAACAATTGTTGGAAATGACACCAGTACACGTGATCCGTACTTTTAGTGCGCTCAGCGAAGATGGGCTGGTGTTTCGCGACCGCCATCATGTCTCAATCCCCAACCTTGAAGCGCTGGCCACGGAAGGGGAATTTGATGACTGCTACCTTACCGATAATATCAGGCCGTTATTTGACGAGTGATGCCAGCGGCTAGCCGCACTTTGACCAGCCGCACCCGGCATAACAGGTTGGACAGCCATCCATCATGATCAAATCACCCCGACACTCAGGGCACGTGCCTACCGTAGCGGGGCCACCGCTTGCTTCACCAGAAGACGATGCGCCGGCAGAGTCTTCAGCCGCCGGGGGCTCCTCCGGCTGCCAGGCATGTCCATGCTGCATGCGGTGCGCATAGCGTGCAACCAACGTCTCCACCGGCACTTGGTTGCCCTCCTGATCTAAAAAACCGCGCCGATAGAGAATCCGCTGAATCGACCAAGCAATCGCCGCCACTTCCGAGTCGTGAAACATAGGCTTGTTCCAGCGATTCATGCCACAGCGTACCAAGCCTTTGTCCCAGGCGACTTTGCGCAGGTCTGCCACGGCTTGAGTGACATAGCCCCCACGCGCTGCAAGCGACAGGCTGCGCATGGTCGCAGTAATCCACTGGTGCTCGCTGGAGAGCTGGCCCGAGGGAAAGAAGAACTCCACCGGACGCTCAATCACCACACGCTGGCCGCCAATCACGCCTTCCACTGGCATAAACGAGACCAGCAAGTAGACCTTCTTGCGCCCTTCAGCCCCCACATAAGAGATTTTTTCAGACACTGCTTCCAGTGTGCCTTCCGGGCGCGATGGAATGCGGACCGTTAATGGGTCTTCATCTGGTAGCTCCGGTGCAGGCGCGGGCTGCCCTTGTTGCTTAATACGGTAACCGACAATTTTCGACGTAATTTCAACCGCCATAACGTTCTCCCCAGTTCTTTAGACAGCTCATCAAGCTAAGCCTTGCTTGCGCTTACGATTACCATTTGCCGTAGGTGCCCTCTTTCAAGGCATCAAACAGGTTAGCGGCGTTATGCTCTTCACCGTCGTAAAGCACCTTCTCATCGCCGGTTAGCTCAAGGGTTTCACCATTTTCCAGCTCAAAGACGTAGGTGGTGTTTTTCAGGTCATCCTCACGTACCAATACGCCTTGGAAGGCTTCCGGGTTAAAGCGGAAGGTAGTGCAACCTTTCAAACGGCTCTCGTAGGCCTGCAGATAGAGGTCTTGGAACTGCTCAAAGGGGAACTCGGTGGGTACATTGACCGTTTTGGAAATCGCCGAGTCCACCCACTGCTGAGCTGCCGCTTGAACGGCGACGTGCTGCTCGGGAGTGACCGCGTCAGCGGTAATAAAGTAATCCGGCAGATCGCTCTCTACCGCATCGGCAGCGATAAAGTGGCGGTAGGCCGCTAGCTCAAACGACACTACCTCCACCTGCTCCTTGGTCTTTTTACCGGACTGAATGATGTTGCGGAAATAGCGATGGGAGAACGACGGCTCGATCCCGTTAGAGGCGTTGTTGCCCATGGAGAGCGAGATAGTGCCTGTGGGGGCAATCGAACTATGGTGAGTAAAGCGAGCACCGTGCTCGGCGAGCTGCGCTACCAGCTCCGGCTCAAGCTCGGCCACTTTGGCCATGTATTGGCTATAGCGGGCGTGCAGAATCCGCCCCGGCACCTTGTCGCCTACCTCGTAGCCGTCGCTGGCGAGCTGAGGGCGCTCGCGCATCATCTTGGGCGTAATGGTGTGCTCCTCTTCAAGCACTGGCGCCATGCCCTTCTCTTTAGAAAGCTCCAGCGCCTGCTTCCACCCTTCCAACGCCAAATGACGACTGACCTCTTCAGTGAACGTCAGCGACGCCTGAGAGCCGTAGGGAATTTTCAGCATGGTCAGGGTCGAACCAAGACCTAAAAAGCCCATGCCGTGGCGGCGTTTGGCTTCAATTTCGCGCTGTTGCTGGGGGAGCGGCAGGCCAGCAATTTCCACCACGTTGTCGAGCATACGGGTGAAAATCGCCACGACTTTACGGTAGCGCTCCCAATCAAACCGCGGCTCGGCGCTAAACGGCTCGATCACAAACTTGGTCAGGTTGACCGAGCCCAGCAGGCAAGCGCCCTCTGGCGGTAGTGGCTGCTCGCCGCAGGGGTTAGTGGCGCGGATATCTTCGCAGAACCAGTTGTTGTTCATGCGGTTGACTTGATCGATCAGGATAAAGCCCGGCTCGGCGTAGTCGTAGGTGGAGGACATAATCGTGTCCCACAACTCGCGAGCTTTAATCACCTCGACAACACGGCAGGCCACGCGCCCTTCGGCATCCACCGTGTAGCCCTCTTCCACCACCGGCCAGTCGCGGTAAATCACCTCTTCGACGCTCACATCCTCTTTCTCACCAGGATGCAGTGGGAAGGCCAGCGGCCAATCGGCGTTGTGCTTCACCGCTTCCATAAACTCATCGGTAATGAGTAGGCTCAGGTTAAATTGACGCAGCCGCCCTGCTTCGCGCTTGGCTTGAATAAACTCGCGCACGTCCGGGTGCCCCACATCGAAGGTACCCATCTGGGCACCGCGACGGCCTCCGGCCGAGGCCACGGTGAAGCACATCTTGTCGTAGATATCCATAAACGCCAGCGGGCCATTGGTGCCCGCTCCTGCGCCAAACACAAAGGCACCTTTATGGCGCAGGGTCGAGAAGTCGTAGCCAATACCGGCGCCCGACTTCAATGTCATACCCGCATCGACCACGGAGTCGAGGATATCGCGCATGGAGTCACGAATAGTGCGAGAAACGGTGCAATTAATCAGACTGACGGCGGGCTTGTAGGCTTCGGCTCCCGCATTAGAGAGAATTCGCCCAGCGGGAATAGCACCATTTTCCAGCGCCCAGCGAAATTTGGGTAGCCACTCATCGGCCTTTTCACCTTCTACGGCGGCTAGGGCGCGAGCCACGCGCTCAAAGGTCGCTGCGACATCTTGATCCACCGGTTGGCCATGACGATCTTTTAACCGATATTTGGCATCCCAGATTTCCCTAGATGGAGCCTGCATAGGGACTTCACTGGATGTCTTCATCGCCTTGGCTGCGGTACTCATGTTCACGAAACTCCTTCACGATGGGTAGCGATCGCGCTAAAAAACGGGCCGATTATACGCGGCATCGTAGGGGAGTATAGCCCCGAATTTCTACTATATGGGCCGTTTTTTTGATGCCAACAACACTAGATATAGAAAAATCAGCACCTTGCCCTTTTGCTTATTCCCAACACGCTATAGGCTTAAAGTTTTCGATGACGATACGACCTATGAACTTCCTGAAAACATCAACTTTCGCCGTCACCGCCATGCTGCTTGTCACAGCTCCCCTTTCATTGGCCGCTACATTTAATGTGGAAACAGTGGCTACCCATGGGCACTGGCAATCCATGGCGCTGACCCTAGGAGAAGAGCGCCACTTTCGTGCTGTAGAGACCCACAGCTACTCCGATGCCACGCTAAGCATAAATGCTACTCAAGGAGTCTGTGATTTACCGTGGCTGGAGATGCGCGTCACCCTAGCGCAGCAGCAGGGTGAGAGCCGAGCGGTGAATCTGGTACCCACTCGGCTGCGGATTGGTGACAACCCGATTGTCGATACCATGGCGGAGTTTATTACCGAGCGGGGCGATGACGGCTTTTATGCCCATTTTTATTTGAGCGATATGGAGACGCTGATCGCTGAGATGCAGTCGGGCGAGCAGCTGTTTTTAGGATTTGACCAGGGTGAGCAGGAACCGTGGTACATGACCTTTAGTTTGGAAGGTGCTGGCGATGCCATTCAACGCATGCAGTCGCTGTGTAGCGGCGCCTCTATCACAGAGGCACCTGCTCCTCCGGGTTAAGCGCACGCTCTTCCGCAACCTCTACTCGATTACGGCCGCTGTGCTTGGCTTGATACATAGCGGCATCGGCCCGGGCCATCAGCGTTTTACAGCTGTCAGTAGCGAATGATGCTTCGACACGAAGATAGCCTCGAGATATCTCTTTACCCCTTGACCTGTTGCTTCAGCAACAGCTCAACGCGTCGGTTGGCAGCTCGCCCTTCCGCAGTAGCATTACTTTCCATGGGTTGGGTGTCGGCATAGCCGACGGCCCGCATACGTGAAATGGCAATACCTTGCCGCTCTAACTGGCGTACCACTGCGATAGCTCGTCCCACTGAGAGTTCCCAGTTAGACGGAAACCGAGCGGTCGCGATCGGCACATTATCGGTGTGGCCCTCAACGGAAATTTGACCATCAAAAGCCTGTAGCACCGGAGAGAGCCGTTCTAACACAACTTGCCCCTGGGGCGTTAGCACATCATTGCCACTGGGAAATAAAAGGCTATCGTCAATACGTAGCGTAACGCCCTCTTGCCCCTGGGAGACACTCACTCCAGGGATATCAAGCCCTGCCATTTGGGGATGTAAGCCATCGTGGCGGGGAAGTATTCCTGTGGCTAGGCTAGCCAATGGCAGTGACGTAACGGCATTCGAGGGATCCATGATACTGCTTTCACTCCCTTCGCCACCGCCGGATGGCGTAAGCGCCAACAGCAGTACAAACAGGGTAATCAGCAGCGTCAATACATCCAGGTAACTGGTCAGCCAGCTCTCGTCACTCTCCCCCACTTCGGCGGGAAGCTCCAAAGCATGCCGTGAGTCGCGGTCGAGCATGGCGCTACCCTTTTAATGCGGCACCCATATCGGGCCGAGGCTTAACGTTCGAGTCACGAATTTCGTCGTGGTAATTCGCTACGAAGGAGTTAAGCGTCTCTTCAATAAACGATGGCAGACGGCGCTTGGTAATTAGCGAAATGCCTTCCAGCACCATGTTCATAGTGATAAGGCGCTCTTCCGTACGCCGCTCTAGCTTCACGGCAATCGGTTTAAACACCAAATTGGCCAACAGGATGCCATAGAAAGTAGTCAACAGCGCCACTGCCATCCGGGGCCCAATTACTTCCAGGTCACCCGCATCCATCACTTCGAGCATGTTGACCAAGCCTACCAAAGTACCAATCATGCCAAAGGCCGGTGCATAGGTGGCCATGGTGCGGAAAATTTGGGCTTCAGCATGCTCGCGGGCTTTCAGCCGCGCAATACGCCAGCGCAGCATGTCGAAGATTTCATCCTCTTTTGTATTCGCAATGACCAGTTGAATACCGGTGCGCAAAAACGGATTACGGGTATGTTCCAGTTCTTTCTCAACCGCTCTAACATCCCCCTTAAACCAAAGGCGCGACATGGAAACCAACTCATTGATGTCATCTCGCACATAGGTGTTTTCACGGCGGAAAACTAAACCAACCAGACGCACCACACGCAGCACTTCTTTCAGCGGATAGCTGATAAACGTGGCCGCCAGCGTGCCAGTGACCACAATGGCAAGCCCCGGTAAGTTAATAAAGCTCTCGGGAGACTCTGCGGTAAAAAATAAAACGCTTACCAACAACAGCATGCTGGCAAATATACCGATCAGCGTAGATGGATTCATCAACGGCTCCTCGCCGGTTATGGTTAGTGAGTGAGAGGGTTAATTAGTCTCATGTAGGCGAGCACGCAGCCGACTCACCGCCTGGCTGTGAAGCTGTGAAACCCGTGATTCGGTGACACCGAGCACAGCGCCCACTTCTTTTAGATTCATCTCTTCTTGGTAATACAGCGCCATTAGCAGCTTCTCGCGCTCGGGCAGTGCTTCAATGGCGTCGATCAGCGTTTGCCGCTGCTGTTCATCCAATAATTGTTCAAACGGCTGTCGGTGAGTGTCGTCCCCCGCAGGCTCGCCGCCATCCGCAATGAGCTCTTCGAACGGCAATAATTTCCCGCTATTGGTATCGTTGAGCAGTTGCTGGTAATCACTTAGCGGCATCTCCAGTTCACGGGCAATCTCCCCCTCTTCCGGGGGGCGCCCCAGCTGCTGCTCTAAACGACGCACAGCATCATCTACCGCCCGTGCCGAGCGGCGTACGCTGCGGGGCAGCCAGTCACGAGTGCGCAGCTCGTCCATCATCGCGCCACGGATGCGCTGGCTTGCAAAGGTAGCAAATGTTGCTCCTTGGGCAGCATCAAAGCGCCCTAATGCCTCTAACAAGCCCACCATACCCGCCTGGATCAGATCATCCAGCTCAATACTCGCGGGCAACCTTACCTGCAGCGTTAAGGCCTGACGTCTCACCAGTGGCATGTATTGAGTTAACAGCTCACTCTGTTTGATCCTGCCTTGTGCTGTATACATCCTCGTGCCTCGCGGCTTAACAACCTTTACTGATAGTTCACGATCACTTGTAACCCCTGTACTCGCACAGGGCGTTGCCCTGGCTGCAGCGTAAACCGAAAGTACAGCGGTGCGCTCGCCAACATTCCCGATAGAGCGGTCGTGCTACCGCGCATGCCTGATAGTGCAACACAGCGTTCAGGATGACATAGCCAAGCGTTCACAGGCGTTCCCGGCGGTGATTCAAAGCGCCATTGAATTCGCGACAGCACAGCATTACGCAGTGGGACGCCCGCTGGCGGGGTTATCGCCTGGCTGCTGCTGGTACGGTCGCTCATTGCTACCATCACACTAGGCACTTGGCTGCTCCAACTGCCGGTTGCGGCCTGCGTATTCAACGCGAAAAGCCATAACCCTGCTACTAGCCCTAAACAGCCCATTTTTCTTACTGTTAACAACTTTGCAGGTTTTATCAACGCCTCAATAGCCATCTGCTTAGCGTTACTTACCCAACTCGCCAAACTCTGCATAACTCTCCCCTTGAGCGACACATGCACCCTGGCCCGCCGCTAGCGCGCCAGCAGCAGAAGCTCAATATCTAAATAACGAGCGGAAGCATTGCCCAAATTATCCAGCAACCCCCGGCGCGGCAGGTGGGGTTCATGAAGGGCTAGAAGACGCTGCGGACCACCATGCTCGCGTAATTGGCGCAACACTCGGTACATGGTGGCAAAGGCGTCAGCATCACTGTTGATCCACAACGCCCAGCGTGAGTAACGCTCGGCTAAGTCAGTCAGCGAGGCGCTGTCAGGCATGACAATATGAACATCCCAATCATGTGGGTCTCCTGCCCATTGCCTTCCAAGGGCCGACCATTGCCCCAGCCGACCTCGCACTTTGTCCACCTGCGCTGCGCCAGCATGAGGTAAGCCTACTACCACTAACGTTTTTTTCGGTCTTGGAGGCGCCACGGTGGCAGGCTCGGCAGCAGCAGCTACCGTCGGTGCCATGGCCTCCTGGGTATGCGCGGCGGCTTTCTCTTCGTTAACGGGTGCGGCAGGCACTGCCTCGTCACTTTCCACGTTATGGCCGACTTCATCAGCACCGCGCTGCTGGCGCTGTAAATCGGCCCATTTGCGCAGGCCAGCCGCCTGATCCTGGCCACTCATACCACGCCCTCACGACTGACGCTACCTAGCTGACGAATGGCATCGCGCGCCATCAGAACGTGTACTAATGCATCAAGCAGTGCCGTATCACGCCGCTTGCGCTGGGTTCCTAACAAGCGCAGCAAATCGGCTCGCAGGGCCTGAGCGTCCTCATCGTCAACGATATCTAGATGGCCAGCTACTGCAGCCGCGCCGCTGGCCATCAGCAGGCGCAGCTCGCTGCTGACATCACCCCCATCGGCCTCTTTAAGCTGCTGCCAAGCACGCTTGGTGAGCGATGCCAGTCCGTCACTCTGCAGTTGAGTGATTAAAAGCGTTAACACATCGCTGCCCAAACGTGCAGGCGTTAGCCAGTAGCGGCGCACGATTCGCTTAGTGCTTTCAGGGTCGCTTACCTCACCGACCCACGCCAATACGGGGTTACCTGATACGTCCTGCGCTTCAACATAGGCGCTGGAAAGCTGCATGCTTTGCCCGCGGAAACGGATGCCCACGCTATGGGTTAAGGTGCTTTCTTGGAACAGGGAACGCAGGGTATAGCGCTCGCCCTGGCAGTATACCCGCTGGCTCGCGGGCACCATGCTGACCCACGTCAGATGCTGAGCGTTTAGCCAAGCCAGCGCCTCAGCGTCTGGCAGGGTAGGCAGCAGATGAACCGCAACATCTCCTGCACAACGCACCAAACGTGGCTGCCAGCCCGCTAGCTGACGGTGCTGAAGGCGAGTCAGTGCCAGCCAAGCACCTTGCTCATTCAGGGCAACATCTGGCATCGACCAGTCACAACCTCGCTCGTTGCGGCGGGGCGACCAAACCACCCCTAACGCGTCACGAGTGGTGGAGGCTCCGGCTAACAGCTCATCTAGGCGCTGGTCTTGTATCACCCCCGGCAGCGCTGCGATGTCCCAGGCGGCTTCCAAGCGGTGAAAATCGACGACCCGCTGACGCAAGCGGGTTAACACCGAGGAGAGCCTGCGCCCCTGCCCTAACACATCCCGCGACCAGCGTGGCAAGCTGAGTGGGGCTGTTTCAGCACGCGCGCTACTCGAAACGTTGGCCGACAGTGCTTGATCAATCAGTGCGGGTGGTGTCGCGACCACCATATCTTCTGGCACCTGCTGGCCATAGGAGCCAAACAGCACCCTCATACCGTGGCGCATGACGATGTCTAATACCGGCGCAAGCCGCCCAGCTTCGTCTTGCTTCGTGATGATACAGTCGTCTAACTCGGCACCTGCAGCTCTCGCCGCTTGGCGGTAGCGCAATACGACTTCTTCTAGCGTTTCCGGCTGACTGGCGGCGTTGAGCAACAGCACCAGACGCACGGTGGACTTCCCACCCTGTAAATGGGCGATCTGTTCAATCACCCGCTGATCCCGCTGGCTCATCCCCACGGTATCAATAATCACCCACTGCTTACCTTGTAGCCGACCAACCAATTCATCAATCGGCTGTTCAGCGTCTAGGGCATACATGGGCGTATCCAAGAGCCGTGCATAAATGCGCAGCTGCTCATGAGCGCCGATACGGAAGCTATCGGTGGTCACTAGCGCCACTGGGCGAGTGCCGTGGCGCATCACAAAGCGTGCCGCAAGCTTCGCAGTAGTGGTCGTTTTACCCACCCCAGTGGGGCCAACCAATGCGACGATGCCCGTTTGATCAAAGAAGCTCTCTTCGTGCTGCAGCACGTTAAGCCGTGCCATTAACTGCTCACGCAGCCAGTTAAGCGGCGCGTCGTTAGTAGCCTCGAGCGCGCTCAACTCATCTGGCAATGCTTCCAGCACCTCTTCGCTCAGCTCTGTACTGAAGCCAACCCGGGCCATCAACTGCCGTAGGTGCTCGTAGGCGGTGTCTGCACCGCTTTGAGTCGTTGGCAACGGCTGGCGGCGGGCCAGTAGTTCGCGCATATCTTGCATTTCCCGAAGCAGACGCTCACTCATCGCCTCTAGGGGGTCTGGTTGCTTTGGCAGTGAAAAGACAGGCGCTGGCGCGGGGCTAGCCTTCGGCTCCTCCGCTGGCGTCGTCGGCGACGGGTCGAACTGGTCAACGGCGTCATCCGCCATGGCGAGAATTTCAACGCCGCCTTCGGTGCGACGGTTGGCGACAATAAGTGCATCATCACCTAACACTTCGCGCACTTGGCGCATTACGTCGCGGCTATTTGCTCCGACAAAACGTCTAACGCTCATGTTTCACCTGTTGCCAAAACGTAAAAGGCTATTACCGCTCGAAGTGTGGCCATTAGCGACCACCCACCAGCGTGGTAACGCGCAGGGTGCGGTCGTCGGGAATTTCCGCTTGAGACATCACCACTAAGTGGCGCATGCGGCGGCGCAGGAAGCGCGACAACACGGCCCGTAGCGAGTGCTGAACCACCAGCACAGGCGCTTCACCACTGCCTTCATGTTTCTCTAACGCTTGCTGCGCTTGATTCATCAAGGTATCCGCCAGCCCTGGCTCCATCGCACCATTGCCGTTCATTGCTTGCAACAACACTTGCTCTAACTGCGCATCCAGCCCCATCACATGCAGCGTATCTTGGCCCGCGAACCACTGCTGGGTAATGGCCCTGCCCAGCGCAATACGCACCAGAGCCGTTAGCTCGTTGGGATCTTTCTGCTGACCCGCATGCTCTGCCAAGGTGTCCAGCACGGTACGCATATCACGAATCGAGACATCCTCATCCAGTAGGTTCTGCAAAATGCGCTGCAGCACGGTGAGGGAGATGGACTTCGGCACTACTTCTTCGACCAGCGATTTTTGATCTTCGCCCAACTTGTCCAGCAGCTTTTGAACCTCCTGGCGGCCCAGCAGTTCAGGCGAGTGGCGGTGCAGCAGATGGTTAAGGTGCGTGGCGATGACCGTACTGGCATCCACGACCGTGTACCCGTATACCTGAGCATGCTCCCGTTGGTTAGCGTCAATCCATACTGCTGGCAAGCCAAAGGCAGGGTCTTGGGTCGGTGTACCCTGAAGCTCCCCCGAGACCTGACCAGGATCAATGGCTAGCCATTTACCGGCCTGCGCCTCAGCGCGGCCAATTTCCGCTCCCTTCATGGAGAGCACATAGGTATTGGGTGGTAGTTCTAAGTTATCGCGAATGTGCACCACGGGCGGCAGGAAGCCCACTTCCTGGGCAAACTTCTTGCGTACGCTTTTAATACGGTCCAGCAGTTCACCCTTCTGCCGGGAATCCACCAAGGGGATCAAGCGATGCCCCACCTCTAAACCAAGCATGTCTACCAGCTGAACATCTTCCCAGCTGGCTTCAGGGGTTTCCTGTATTTGAGGCGGTGCAGCGGAGACTTCCTCCTTCACCAAGGTCTGCTCTTTTCGACGGATCAGGTACCAGGCTAAACCACCCAGCAGCACTGTAAATAGCAGGAACACGAAGTTGGGCATACCAGGTACTAGGCCTAACAGGCCCATTACCATGGCCGCCAAGATCATTACTTGAGGGTTCACAAACAGTTGGCTGATCATCTGCTGACCAACATCCTGCTCGGTGTTGACGCGTGAAACAGTCACACCTGCCGCCGTGGAGATCACCAGCGCCGGAATCTGGGCAACCAAGCCATCACCTATCGTTAGCAGCGTATAAGTGCGGGCAGCATCGGCAAATCCCAGATCGTGCTGCATCATGCCAATCAGCAGGCCGCCAATGATATTAACCACCATGATGACCAAGCCTGCCACGGCATCACCACGGACGAACTTACTGGCACCGTCCATTGAGCCATAAAAGTCAGCTTCTTGAGCAACTTCGGCGCGGCGCTTTTTCGCATCATCTTCGCCAATCAGGCCGGCATTCAAGTCGGCATCAATTGCCATCTGTTTACCGGGCATGCCATCAAGCACGAAGCGAGCGCCCACTTCGGCAATACGGCCGGCACCCTTGGTGATCACCATGAAGTTGATGATGACCAGGATTAAGAAGACCACCAAGCCTACCGCAAAGTTACCGCCTACCAGAAACGTGCCAAAGGCCTCAATGACCTTGCCCGCCGCATCTCCCCCTTCATGGCCTTCCATCAATACCACACGAGTCGAAGCCACGTTAAGGGAGAGTCGCAGCAGTGTGGTAAACAGTAGAACGGCCGGAAACGCGGCAAAATCCAGCGGTTTCTCGGCAAACATACTGACCAGCAGCACCATGATCGATAGCGCAATATTAAAAGTGAACAGCAGATCCAGCGCGAACGGCGGAAGGGGCAGAATCATCATGCCCAGAATCATTAAAATCAGCAGCGGACCGGCGAGCAGCTTCATGCTCACATCGTTCATCCAGTTACGCTGATTGATCAACTGGCTTAAGCCTTTCATGGTTGCGCCTCATTGCCATCGGCACGACGGCCGGGACTATCCATTTCCGGGGGTACCGGTAAATTATCGGGTGTGGGGGGCACCTCGCCTCCTTGTTGTGCAACATGTTTCAGGCGGTAGGCCCAGGCCATCACTTCGGCCACGGCAGTGTACAGTTCGGCGGGCACTTCAGCTTCTAAGTCGACATGATGATACAGGGCGCGCGCCAGAGGTGCTGCCTCCAAGCGCGGAACACCTGCTTCCTCGCCAATCTCACGGATTCGAGCGGCAACAGCATCGGCCCCTTTGGCCACCAACCGAGGAGCCCCCATACGCCCCTCCTGGTAAACCAGCGCCACCGCATAGTGGGTTGGGTTGGTAATAATGACATCAGCTTCAGGTACTTTGCTCATCATGCGCCCGCGGGCCATGGCCTGCTGCTGCTGGCGAATACGGCCCTTCACATGGGGGTCGCCCTCAGAGTCTTTATGCTCTTGCTTCACCTCTTCTTTGGTCATACGCAGCTGTTTGGCGTTATTCCACAGCTGAAATGGGACATCAATGAGAATAACCACGATCAGTGACAGGACGATGAGGCCCGCCACCAGCGCTGCCATATTCAGCGCACTGACCAGTCCCTGCTGCACGGGCTGGTCCATTAGCCCCATAAATTTGCCAATATTAAAATATAAAAAGCCAGCTGCCACACTGCCCACCAAGATGGACTTAGCAATCGCCTTAGCCAGCTCAGCAAGGGCCTGAGCAGAAAATATCCTTTTTAACCCTTTCACTGGGTTTAATTTTGAAAATTTAGGCTGCAACGATTTTGAAGAGATTAACCAGCCACCTAGCAGTGCCGGTGCAACCAGTGCAATCACCGTGAGCAGTAAAAATAAGGGAAGCATAGCGATGAGGGTTCGCTGGCCAAGATCCAGCGCATTCACCAACATAGGCGTGCTTTCCATGGCATGGCGGCGCTCAAATAAAAACGCCTGCTCCATCACCATCCCAAGCTGGTCATAGAGCATTTGCCCCATACCCCACAACCCTATCACCCCACCCAACAGCATCATGAAGGTAGTTAATTCGCGGGATCGAGGCACCTGACCCTCTTCGCGGGCTTTATCTAGTCGCCTGGGCGTGGCCTCTTCGGTTTTTTCCTGATCGCTGTCGTTATCTGCCATGCTGTTATCCGGCTGACGAGTGGCCAGTTGACCAAAATAAGGCATACCATAAACTCAGCCGCCCTAAAGGACGGCTGAACAGTCTACCTATTTTGCCAGATGCAGCGGCTTACAATGAGCTAATAACCCAGCATTAAAAGCCTAATTCGTCCAATAAGTCGTCTACCTGATCCTGGCCGGTAACGATATCAGGGGCGCTCTCTTTCACCTGCGGCCCATTAAGAAGATCTTCATTGCGGCGAGCTTTCTCATTTTTCCACTGATCTTCGGCCTTGCGCTGCATCGTTTCACGAGCTTCAACACCAGGAACATTGTCGATGAGTACCTGTACCAGCTGATGTTCGATCTCACGGATCACATCCATCATTTTCTTGATGACTTGACCGGTAAGATCCTGGAAATCCTGTGCCATCATAATGTCCATCAGCTCCTTGTTGGTCGCTGAGGTAATTTCTGGCACGTCGCTCAGGTAGGTGCGCGTCTCTTTTACCAACACCTTTGCGTCGTCTAGCTCTTTTGGTGCTTCGAACCACTCGGCCCAACGCTTGTCGAGTGCTTCCGCACGCTCAGAGAGCTGATCTTGCAGCGGCTGCGCACGATCAATGGCGTTCAACGCCCTGTCTGCAGCCTGCTCGGTCATCGTCGCCACGTAGTGCAGCCGGTCACGGGCGTCGGGGATCGCTTCAGCGGCCTTTTCAATCTCTTTGTCTAAGCCCAACTCGCGCATATTGTCACGCAGCATGCGGGTAAGCTTACCAATGCGAAAGATAAGGTCTTCTGCGGCTTCTTCAGACAGTTGGGCAGAACCACCCTGCTCATTCTGACTCATTGTGTTGTCTCCTCGTTAACCGAGCGCCTTGGCTCAGCCGCGTCATTTACCCATTTTCTCGAAGATTTTATTCAGCTTCTCTTCTAGGGTCGCGGCAGTGAACGGTTTGACGACATAACCATTGGCACCCGCTTGTGCGGCAGCAATAATATTCTCTTTTTTCGCTTCGGCCGTTACCATCAGTACCGGCAAGTCTTTTAGCGCATTGTCCTGACGAATCTCTTTCAGCATTTCCAGGCCATCTAGGTTGGGCATGTTCCAGTCGGAAACCACAAACTCAAAATTGCCCGCGCGCAATTTATTAAGCGCATCTTGACCATCTTCGGCTTCTTCAACATTAGTGAAGCCCAGCTCTTTCAGCAGGCTACGTACGATCCGGCGCATAGTGGGAAAATCGTCTACTACCAAGAAACTCATGTTCTTATCAGCCATTGGTCATCCTCTCAATAACGACATCTATAGGGTGACTGGGAATTCAGTCAGGGTTAAAATTCTTCCCACTCTTCGTGGTGCTGCTGGGCAGTTGCTCGACGATTCGGCGGTAAAGCCGTTGACTGAGCAGCAGACGCCTTAGGAACCGACGTGTGCGATGCTGATACACGCGTAGGTAACGCATGTGATGCCTGCTGAGCACTTAGCACCTGAAAGACCGCGACCGCCTCTTCTAAGCGATTTGCTTGCTCTTCTAGTGAAGCGGCCGCTGCGGTTGCCTGCTGGACTAACGCGGCATTTTGCTGAGTCACCTGGTCCATTTGCCCCACTGCCTGACTCACCTGCTCAATACCGTCGCTCTGCTCTTGGGACGCCGCTGAAATCTCATCCATGATATCTGTAACCCGGCGCACCGCGGTGACGACTTCCGTCATTGTCTGGCCCGCCTTTTCTACCAGAGATGAACCCTGGTTGATCTGACTAACAGACGCCTCAATCAGCGTTTTAATCTCTTTTGCCGCATCCGCACTGCGGCTAGCGAGGTTACGCACTTCCCCGGCCACCACCGCAAACCCGCGCCCTTGCTCGCCAGCCCGCGCTGCCTCAACCGAAGCATTCAGTGCCAGAATATTGGTCTGAAACGCGATGGAATCGATCACATTAGTGATATCTGCCACTTTTTGAGAGCTGGTGGAGATACCGTGCATGGTTTGCACCACTTGTTCAACGACTTGACCACCCTGCTCTGCTGTGGTGGAAGCATCAGCGGCTAGCGTACTGGCCTGTCGAGCGTTGTCAGCATTCTGTTTCACGGTGGCTGTCATCTGCTCCATACTGGCCGCCGTTTGCTCAATGGACGCTGCCTGCTGCTCAGTACGCGATGAAAGATCAGCATTGCCGCTGGCGATTTCTCGGGTGCCGTGGTGAATCTCTCGACTCCCCTCGCGCACGCGTGCCACCGTTGCGCTAAGGTTTTGCTGCATGGTGGCCATAGCCGAAAATAAACGGCCAATTTCGTTTTTACCGGCCTCTGGCAGCGGCTGCGTTAAGTCTGCCTCGGCAATGCGATCAAGCCGCTGAACGGCATTGTTAAGTGGCGCAATGACTGTGCGGCGTAAACCGATATAAATGGCCAGCGTCACTATCAGCGCAAGGCCTACCGCTAGCGCGTTGATTAAGGTAAACAGCTCTCCCTGAGACTCAGCATCCACACGGATTGTATCAACACGCCCAAAACCATAATCGACGAAGGCATCAATACTTTCGGAGAGTGCGTTTAGTGGCTCGGCCAGTTCGCCTCGTAGCTGGTTAAACGTATTGATATCCATGAACTCAAAGCTAGCGTGTTGCTGCTTTACCAGATCAAGCACAGCGCGGAAGTTTTCATCGACAGCGCTTCCCAAAACTTCATCCCGTGCTGTACGCGGCGCGGCCTGATACTTCTCAAAGCGACGCTCGGCCCGTTCGATACGATTTGCCGCCACCTCTACCTGCTCATTAGATTGGCGAGTCTGCCCCACCATCAGTAAATTAGAGGCAGTCTCCATGGCTAGCATGGCTTGGTTGAGTAGAGAGTCGGCGCGGTTCAGCTCGTTAAGCTGTTCATTTCCAATAAGATTCAGCGTCGCTAAGTTACTCTGAGCATTACGGTCAGCCACGACGCCAAGCCCACCCACAACCAACATCAGCGTGACGAGGCAGGTTAGCGCCGTTACCACGGTCGAATGAATACTTAAATTGCGCAGTAAACGCGTCATTGTTATGGCTCCCCTTATTAATGCATGAACCAAGAAGGGTTTGACATTTCTTGGTACTTAAACGCGCTGCGCGCGCCCTGAAGCAGCAACCAGCGCCATAAGACGCGACGGTATATCGTCGAGTGCAACGACCTCGACTGCTCCCCCAACGGCAATCGCCTCTCGCGGCATACCAAAAACCACACAGGTCTCTTCATTTTGTGCGATCGTCGGCGCACCTGCTTGACGCATTTCTAATAGGCCTGCCGCGCCATCTTTCCCCATACCGGTCAGAATGACGCCGATGGCGTTTTTGCCAGCATGCTTAGAAGCAGAGTGAAACAACACATCTACCGAGGGGCGATGGCGGTTAACCGGCGGTCCATCATTTAGGCGGGCTACGTAGTTGGCGCCACTGCGGGCAAGCTCTAAGTGCTGGTCGCCAGGGGCAATATAGGCATGGCCTGGCAGAACCCGCTCACCGTCCGTGGCTTCCTTCACGGTAATACTACACAGTCGATCCAGGCGTTCTGCAAAAGAGCGCGTGAAGCCACCGGGCATATGCTGGGTAATTAAAATGGCAGGCGCATTGGCAGGTAAAGGTTCTAATACGGCACGGATTGCTTCAGTGCCGCCAGTAGAAGCACCAATAATAATGAGCTTCTCGCTGGATATCATGGGTGCTTTAAGCCGAGTGGGCGGCGGCGTGTTTTTATGGCGTGCCTGACGCGGACGCGAACGAGCTGCAGCACGCAATTTTTCAGCAATTTCGTTAGCATACTCCATCATACCGCTGCGAATACCCAGGCTTGGCTTCGCTACAAAATCCAGCGCACCGAGCTCCAGGGCGCGCAGGGTAATTTCAGAGCCGCTTTGGGTTAGCGACGACACCATCAGCACCGGCATAGGGCGCAATCGCATCAGCCGCTCAAGAAAATCGAGGCCGTCCATCCTCGGCATCTCGACATCAAGCGTCAGTACATCTGGGTTATGCTGCTTGATCAGATCTCGGGCAGCAATGGGGTCAGGCGCAACGGCGACAACTTCCATGTCTGGCTGTGAGTTAATGATTTCGGTCAGCAAATCACGAATCAGCGCCGAGTCATCGACGCACAACACTTTGATCTTGGCAGCGCTCAAAGCACGCCTCCTCTTACGGTATCCACCGCGGCATCACTCCCTGCTGGCAAACGCCCTCGCCGGAGCTTAGCTCACGTCTATTGTTCACTTATTCGCGAGGGTATAAACCGTTTGCCCGCGCAACTTAAACGCATCGCTGATATACGAGAAGTTTTCGGAGTGTCCCGCAAATAGCAGACCATCCTGTTTCATCAGCGGCGCAAACCGCTTCAAAATCTTAGCTTGCGTCTCTTTGTCGAAATAAATCATGACATTACGACAAAATATTGCATCAAAAGGGCCTTTGATAGGCCACTGAGGGGCCAGCAAGTTCAGTGGCATAAACTCAACAAGTGCCGAGACTTCTGGGCGCACGCGGGCAAGCCCGATGTGATTGCCGGTACCTTTTTGAAAGAACCGCTTCACTCGCGCTTCGTCCAGTTTGCGCACTTGCTCCTGGGGATAAATCCCCTTACGTGCTTTCGCCAGTGCATCGGTATCAATGTCGGTAGCAATCACTTTGGCTTGGGAGGCTTTCGCGCCAAGTGTCTCTAGCAGCGTCATGGCAATCGAGTAGGGCTCTTCCCCTGTCGAAGCGGCTGAACACCAGATCGTTACCGGATCTTGCTTATGCCTAATATGTTCCGCCAATAATGGGAAGTGATGCGATTCACGAAAGAAAGCAGTTAGATTGGTAGTCAAGGCGTTGGTAAACGCCTCCCACTCTTTCGCGTCGGGTTGACGCTCCAGCCGCGACAGGTAGTCAGTAAAGCGCGTCATGCCATGATGGCGCAGCCGCTTAGCTAAGCGGCTATAGACCATTTCGCGCTTATGCTCAGCTAATACAATACCAGCGCGCTGGTAAATCAGCTCTCGAATGCGCGCAAAATCAGCATCGGTCAGCACCAGATCGCGTTCGATCTGTCCACTGGACGCCCATTGGCCTGCGTCGCTACCCCGTTCGCGTTGGTCTGTCAAAACTCTTCCCACTCCTCTACAGAGGCCATTTGCCGTTTCTTAGTCGGCACAGGCGATGTGGCACTGCTGTTATGTGCAGACCCCGCTGGCAACACGTTTGCCTTTGGAGTTGCGGTCACAGGCGGCTGCAAGCCAGTGGCCGCTAGCGGGCTTTGGTTAAGTCGAAACGCTTCAACGGAAAGCGACAACAGTCCTGCTTGTTGCTCTAGGGCAACAGCTGCCCGTGCAGTTTCTTGAACGCGCAGAGCATTTTGCTGTGTTGCTTGATCCATTTCCGCAACGGCTTGGTTGACTTCCGTAATACCGCTGCTTTGTTCCGCAGAAGCCGCCGAGATGTCGTGCATAATATGAGTAACGCTGCGTGCGGCTTCGGCAACCTCACTAATCGCTGCCTCAGCTTTTTCGACTAAGCCAGCGCCTACGCTCACTTCCTGGCTCGAATCGTCAATAAGTGTGCGAATTTCCTGCGCTGCTCCAGCACTACGCCCAGCAAGCTTACGCACCTCTTCGGCCACCACAGCGAAGCCACGACCATGCTCTCCCGCCCTGGCGGCTTCCACCGAGGCATTCAGAGCCAAGATATTGGTCTGAAACGCAATCGAATCGATGACGTTGATAATGTCGGTCATTTTCTGCGAGCTTTGTGTTATCCGCTGCATATTAGCGACCAGTTGTGTCATCAATTCCCCGGTTTGTGTAACCCTTGTTGCATTATTATCGGCCAGTCGACGCGCTTCTTGAGCGTTATCACTGTTCTGTCTAACTGTAGTAGTCATTTCTTCCATACTGGAGGCCGTTTGCTGAAGCGAAGCTGCCTGCTGTTCAGTTCGCGTGGAGAGCGCTTCGTTGCCACTGGCAATGTCTTTAGCTGCTGGGGTGACTACGTCAATGCCACTTTTTACATCACTAATGATGTTGCTCAGGCTTTTACGCATGGTGTTGAGAGAGTCCATCAACTGACCAATTTCATCACGGCGTTTGGGCGGTACATGTGCCGCTAAATTGCCGCCTGCGATTTGCAACGTAAAACGTGACGCGCGCTTCAGTGGCGTAATAATAGAGCGCAGCGTTAGGACACTAATCAGTACCAGTAACAATAGTCCTGCGCCTAATACACCAGCTTGTACGCTAAGCATGGCGGTTTGACCACGCTCGGCCTCTGCTGCCATTGCCTCCGCAGCTTCCTGCTTTTGAGCGATCAGTTGATTGACCATAGCGGATAGCTCCCGCCCCTCCTCGTTCATCACACTGATAACAGCATCCAGGCCGGTGAACGCTTGGTAAGTCTCTTCAGCCTGTAGCACGCTAGCCGCTTGGTTCATGCCTTCAGACAAAAAAGCTTGTAGCCGCTCGTTGAACGAAGTGGCCAACGGCGTCGTATTCACATCGCGACTGAAGTATGCCTGCCAGATATCAACGATTTGTGTAGCACTTCCCTCTATCGCCTCCCCCATCTCGAAACGCTGGTTAATCAGCTCCATGCGCTCAGGCTCAATCAGCGCCTGACGTGTTTGCGCAATCGTTTGATCAATTTGCTGAAGGCGAATAACATCCCTTAAGCCATCGTTATTTAGCTCACCCAATCGTTCGCCTGCCACATTAAGGCCATAAAGCCCCACGCCACCGCTCGCTACTAGCAGGGCCCCTGCCACGACCACCATGCCAACTAATTTGGCACGTATTGTGTCGAGACGAATGCGCTTAATGCGCTGTAACAAGCCCTTTTGGCGCACGCGCCCTTTATCCAAGTAGAGGCGCTTATTGCGCCCTTCTCGTATCTCTGCATAACGCTGTTCAGCCTGAGCAATCGCCTTGCGGGTCGCTTGCACCCGCACAGAGGTGTAACCAATTACTTGGTCGTTCTCTACAATCGGTGTGACGCTGGCGTCTACCCAGTAGTGGTCTCCATTCTTACAGCGATTTTTCACCAGCCCTCGCCATGTCTCCCCCGCCTGAACGGTTTTCCAGAGGTTCTCAAACGCAGGCGACGGCATGTCTGGATGACGTATTAGGTTATGAGGCGCTCCTATCAGCTCTTCATGCTGATAGCCGCTAATCTCGATAAATGCTGGATTTGCGTAGGTTATACGCCCTTTTAGATCAGTACGCGAAACGAGAAAATCGTCTTGTTTAAGCTCAACTTCCCGTTGAGTCACTGGCTGGTTATTACGCATCATGCTGCCTCATTGTTTATGTTATTGTTTATGTTTTAACGCGGTAATAGCTTGGTTCATTCCATGGCCAGAGCAGAGAGCGCTGAGTTAGAACTCTTCCCACTCTTCGGTCAGCGCTTGTGTTTTAGTGGCCGGTAGGCGCTGCGTTGTCGTTGGCGAGTGCGAAGGGGCGCTGATGACACGTTTTTGTGTGTCGGGCTGCCCACCACCTGCTACACGGAACCGTTCCACGGCTTCACGCAGGCGTGCTGCCTCGCTCTCTAGCTCATTGGCGCTCCGCGCGGCTTGCTGCACCAGCTGAGCATTCTGCTGAACGACTTGATCCATTTGCGCAACCGCTTGGTTAACTTGGCCAATACCGTTGCTCTGCTCTTCTGAAGCGGAGGCAATCTCATCCATGATGTCGCTAACGCGCTGTACCGCCGCGACGAGATCCTGCATGGTTTGGCCCGCCTGATTCACGCGATGTGTGCCAGCGTCTACTTTACCGAGCGACGCATCAATCAGCGTACGAATCTCTTTGGCAGCATTGGCACTGCGGCTGGCAAGGCTGCGAACTTCTTGTGCTACCACGGCAAAGCCCTTGCCATGCTCGCCCGCACGCGCCGCCTCTACAGAAGCGTTAAGCGCTAAGATATTGGTTTGGAAAGCGATATTGTCGATCAGGGTGATAATGTCAGCGACTTGATGAGAACTGGCGCTAATCTCCTGCATGGTCTCAACAATGTTACTGACTTCTTCCCCACTGCGACGCGCCGTGAGCGTCGCGTCTCCTGCCAACTGGCTTGCCTGCCGAGCATTGTCGGCATTGTGGCTAACGGTCGACGCGAGTTGCTCCATGCTCGATGCCGTCTCTTCTAGCGATGAAGCCTGCTGTTCTGTGCGAGAGGAGAGGTCGTTGTTGCCGCTGGCAATGTGCTGGGAGCGCTCAAAAATCGTGGTGCCGCTACGCCTGACCACGCCAACAGTTTCCGACAAGGAACCTTGCATATGGGCCATCGCGCTATAGAGCTTGCCGATCTCATTGTTGCCAGGTGACTGGATCTGCTGACTGAGGTCACCCTGCGCCATGCGCTCAAAATAGCCGACCAGCCGATCCAGCGGGCGCAGTACGTTGGCACTGACGCCCCATACCACTACCACTACCGTTAAAACGGTCATGGCCACAACGCCGATCAATACCCAGCGGATGCGGGTGGCAAAGGAAGTAAAGGCCAACTGCTGGACTTGTGGGTCGCTGGCACTTTGTACAATGGTCGCCCCGTGATGCAGCGCATAAAGACCGATACCACAGGCAATGAGCACCAGCAGCGAGAAGGTGGCCAATACTAGCCCCCAACTCAGACGGACGGTCATATTACTCATCAGTTGACGTACTAGCTGTGTCACACGCATTTCTCCAAACACAACCGTACTAGCCAGCGCCATCCATCGCGCCAGAGTGGGTTGTTTTTTGGCTCAAGATGGGCACGTCTCCCTGTGCCCCGTGGCAGGTCGTTAGCGGTTACTGGTGCTATCTACCAGCGCCATCTCTTCGCTCGTCAGCAGCTTATCGATATCGACCAGCACCAGCATTCGGTCATCCAGGCTACCGAGGCCACTTAGGAAATCAGAGGAGAGCGTTACGCCAAACTCTGGCGCAGGCTTGATTTGATCCGGCGTCAAGGTCATTACGTCAGAAACGCCATCTACCACGATACCTACGATACGATCTGCCACGTTGACGACGATCACCACAGTTTGGCCACCGTACTCAACGTTATCCAGGTGAAACTTAATGCGCAGATCCACAATCGGCACAATCACGCCACGCAGGTTCGTTACTCCCTTAATGAAGTCGGGTGCATTCGCAATACGTGTGACGTTTTCGTAACCACGAATTTCCTGAACCTTTAAGATATCAATGGCGTACTCTTCATCACCTAAAGAGAACACCAGGAACTCGCGATTTTCCGCTTCTGCTGCGGCTAGCACCGCCTCATTAGATGCTTGACTCATGACGGCTCAGCCTCCTTGTAATAAGAGAGATATGGTTGGTTAGCGGCTTTTCCTGCTTCTTTTTTGGCACGGCTTAAGCGATGCAAGCCTGTGATATCCAGAATTAACGCAACACTGCCATCTCCCAAGATGGTAGCGGCCGATACCCCGGGCACTTTGCGGTAATTATCTTCGAGGTTTTTAACCACGACCTGTTGCTGGCCAATCAATTCATCGACCAGCATGGCATAGCGACGCCCTTCGCCCTGCACAATTACAGCGATGCTCTTAGTGGGGTCCGTAATGGCGTTCTCCACATCGAGCACTTCATGAATGGCTATTACGGGCAGGTACTCATCGCGTACTTTTAGTACCACGTCGTCCCCTGCCATGGCATACATATCGCCTTTGGCGGGCTGCAGTGACTCAAGTACGGTAGACAGGGGCAGAATAAAGGTTTCCTTTCCGACTTTAATCGACATACCGTCGAGAATTGCCAGAGTTAGCGGCAGCACGATACGTGTATTAGTGCCTTCACCTTTTTTCGACTGGATCTCAACCCGGCCGCCCATGCCTTGAATATTCCGTTTGACAACATCCATGCCCACGCCACGTCCAGAGACATCGGTAACCTCTTTAGCAGTCGAGAAACCGGGGGCAAAAATCAGCTGAAAAACATCTTCATCCGACATGGTATCGGAGACGTTAAGACCATTCTCACGGGCTTTCGCTAGCAGGCGTTCACGATCCATTCCGGCGCCGTCATCACGCACTTCAATCAAAATATTGCCACCTTGATGCCGGGCAGACAGAACTAACTTACCCGTACGCGGCTTGCCCAGGGCTTCACGCTCGTCGGGCATTTCAACACCGTGGTCCAGACTATTACGCACCAAGTGCGTTAGCGGGTCGGTGATACGCTCGACCAAGCTTTTATCAAGCTCTGTGGATTTACCTTCGGTGATCAGTTCAATCTCTTTGCCTAGTTTGCCAGCGGTATCACGCACTACACGCGGAAAACGGCTAAATACGAACTCCATGGGGATCATGCGAATCGACATGACCGCTTCCTGAAGATCGCGGGCATTACGCTGCAATAGGCTCATGCCATTCTGTAGCGAACTGTTGCCGACCGACTGGTCACCAAGATCACTCACTGTTTGGTCCAGCATCGACTGAGTGATGATCAGCTCGCCCACCAAGTTAATAATCTGGTCGACCTTATCCACGGACACCCGAATAGAGGAGGACTCTGCTGCTGCCTTTTTCGGAGCCGCTTTACCTGGTTTACTGCTAGCAGGCGACTTGCTGGCGTGTGCTTTTTCGGCCACTGGCGCGGCTGGCTTCTCTTCTGACGCAGAGGGCTCAGCCGGTGTGCTGGGTACAGGTGTTGCGGGCTCTGCTGCCGAAGCAGCCTCCTCCACAGCTACCGTGGTGATTTCAATTTGTTCTGGCTCAATAATGAAGCACATTACGGCTTCAATATCATCGGCGCTGACGCCCCCTTTTAGGGTGACCTCATAGCGCTTTTCATCCCCCGACTGGGATTGAATATCGCCTAGCTGCTCTAACTCTTCTACCAGCAGCCCACGATCTTTATCGCCCACATTGAGAAGCACCACTTTGAGGGTGTGCTCGCTGGAGCTAGCGGCTGCCGATGCTTCTTTGTCGTCCTCTGCAGGCGCTGATTTTTGAGGGGCCGGTGCCTCCGCAGGGGCATCAAGTGTTTTGCCAATCTCTTCGAGGGCAATTTGCTGCAGCGTTTGGCAGATACGCTCATACGCTTCTTGATTGGGTTCTTCCTCGTTGCGATAGGCATCGAGTTGCTCGTGCATGATGTCTTTGGCCTCTAAAAAGGTATCCACGAGGTCAGCACGCAGGGTGAGTTCCCCTTTGCGCGCGTGATCCAGCAGGTTTTCGAAAATATGCGTGGTTTTTTGTAGCACGCTAAAACCGAAGGTTCCTGCGCCACCTTTGATAGAGTGGGCTGCGCGGAAGATAGCGTTCAACTGCTCGCTATCCGGATCATCGACATCCAGTTCCAATAAGTGCTGCTCCATATCAGCGAGCAGCTCTTCAGCCTCTTCAAAAAAGGTGTCAAAAAAATCCGCTATATCCATGCACCGCTCCACGTGAACGTCATATTTTTTGTGACAAGCCGCGCTTACTGGTCGTCGTTGGCTTGTGGGGTGTTTTGTGGCACTAGCTCTTTCGGCACCTCTTCCTCAGAAAACTGAGCATCAGGCGCTAGAACACCAGGGTTACGAATGGCTTCGGCAATTTCAGGTAACAACACAACCAACTCAATACGCCGATTGATCGGATCGGTTGGCGCAGTGTCAGCCAACAACACACGATCAGCAAAGCCCGATACGCGCAACAATTGATCTGGATCAAGCCCGCCGGCAACAAGCTCTCGGCGCGAGGCGTTCGCTCGATCATTTGAGAGCTCCCAGTTGCTGTAGCCACGATATCCTCCAGCATACGGCACACTATCAGTATGCCCACTAATACTTAAATCGTTAGGCAACTCATTGAGAAGAGGAGCTATGGTGCGTAGCAAACTACGCATATAGGGAGCGACCTGATCACTACCAAGCTCAAACATGGGTCGCTGTTCGGTATCCAAGAGTTGGATCCGTAACCCTTCACGGGTTAGATCAAAACGCATTTGGTTGCGCAGCTCACGCAGCTCCGGGTCACGCTCAATCACACGTTCAATGCGCTCCTGCAAATCATTAAAGAAGCGCCGCTCTTGAGCACTAGGGCGTGTATGCTGCATTACATCAATACGAGCGCGTTCACCATCACTATGAGTAGGATCAGGGCCACCACCAGGAATCACGCTGGTACTACCTGACATGTCGCCGCCTGTAATTGCAGTAACCAGGGGCGTACTGAAATACTCCGCCACACCTCGGCGGGTCTCTTCGCTGGAGACACTCAAAATCCACATCACTAGGAATAGCGCCATCAACGCGGTCATAAAATCCGCTAGGGCAATCTTCCAAGCTCCCCCGTGGTGAGCATGGACGACTTTTTTACGCCGAATAATGATCGGACGCTTATCCCCACCCTTACTCATGCACTACCGCCTTTTTTGGCGTCACGAACGTACTCTTCAAGCTCAGTGAAACTGGGACGCTCTGCGGTATGCAGTGCCTTGCGACCAAACTCAACAGCTAATTGAGGCGCATAACCGTGCAAGCTTGCTAGTAAGGTGACGCGGATACACTGCAACATTTTTTCTGCTTCTTTTGCTTGTCGCTCGGCGTAGCTGGCCACTGGACTTATAAACCCGTACCCCAACAAAATGCCTAAAAAGGTACCTACTAGCGCTAGCGCAATCATTTCACCCATCTGAGCGGGTGTGGCATCAGCGTAGGTCAAAGCCTTAATTACCCCCATAACAGCAGCAACGATACCGAATGCAGGCATCGCATCCCCCACTTTAGAGATCGCATCAACTGGAATATGAGCTTCCTGTTCGAATGCCTCGATTTCATGCAGCATAAGCTCATCAATTTCCATTGGCTCCATGCCGCCACTGACCATGAGGCGCAAATAGTCAGTTAAGAAATCCATGATGTGTGGGTCCGCCAGCACGGCTGGGTGCTCTTGAAATAAAGGACTCTCTTGAGGGTTATCGATATCGCGCTCAATCCCTAGCATGCCCTCACGGCGCACCTTGGAAAGAATCTTGTACTGCAATGCCATTAGCTCCATGTACAGCGCTTTATTATATTTTTTGGTTCGCTTGAGCTTGGGCAGTATCTTAAAAGTAGCTTTAATGGCTTTGCCATTATTGGCAGCAATAAAAGCACCGACCCCTGCGCCGCCAATCATGAGCAACTCCGTCGGCTGATACAGCGGCCCCAAGCTACCACCTGCTAACACATACCCGCCAAATACAGATAGCAGTACGACGACATAACCTAAGGGAATCAGCACAAGCAGTGTCCTTGCGATATCAGTTTTTTATCGACGAAGCCACACCCATTTCTTCACCAAGAAGGCATGAGCAGCTCCACCCCAAGTGCAACTTAGCAATATCATACTAAGGCGCATGCAATGTTTAATGAGAAATTACCAGCGTCTTTTACCGCTATCTAAACGTTAAAGAGGTAGTGTATTCGTTCTATACCCTGCTGCTAGTAACGTGACAATTTTATACGTTCAACGCTGTGCTTTACGGGTTTTCCCTGCACGCGAAGGCGGCTGACAAATACCACACACATAATCATGTGTCGGACTATGAGCATGGGCAACAAAGCGACCTTCACATCTTGTACAAGTCGTTAGCTGCAACAAATCACTTTCAAAAAAGCGCACCAACGTCCAAGCACGAGTAAGCCCCAGCACCGGCTCCACGCCTTCCAGTGAAATCTGCTCCTCGTACAGTCGATAAGCCTTAACGAAGGCGTCGATGCGCTCGCAGCCAGCGCCTTTCAGCAGCCCGACATAAATGTTGTAGAAGAACGAGGAGTGCACGTTGGGCAGCCAAGTGACGAACCAATCCGCAGAGAATGGCAGCATCCCTTTCGGTGGAGACATACCACGCACTTCCTTGTAGAGCTTAATCAACCGGGTACGGCTAAGCTCTGTTTCTGTCTCCAGCACCTGTAGCCGTGCACCCAACTCAATCAGCTCAATGGCCAGCTGCACTTGGTGCATCTCATCAACCAAGCTCTTCTGGCTCACTCCGACTCTCCCGACGACAAAGACTCCAAGGGCTCGCAAGCCGAAAGCAGTGATGCATGTAACCCAGATAACCCTTGATCTCTGGGGTTTTCTAAAATTTCGCGCAAACGTCGCCCACTCGAATGGCTAAATCGGCAGACTAACTGGTTGCTGCGCGCCAGCTTAGTGAGTTGCCAGGCATTCAGTGATACCAATAAATCGGCAAGTTCGCTGTCTATTTTCAGGCGAAACATAGCTGCTTCGCGATCCTCGCTCAGCAAACGCTGCGCAAGAAGCAAGTACGCTAAGTTAATTTCTTGAATTTCATCGAGAAAGCTTGTTTGACTCATAGTGTCCCATCGAACGACACAGGCGCGACATTGTGACCGTTATACTGGCGCCATTGATGACTTTTTTCTTTACCCAGCACCATGGTTGCATACAGCGCTTATATTGGCTACTTGAGCGTTTCACGATGACTTATCCCATTCTCAGATAGCTCAAACACCCAAACAAGCAGCTCAGCGACCACTTGATATAGGCTCGCCGGGATCTCGGCATCCAAATCTAACTGCATGAGCAGCGCCACAAGCTCTGGTGCATCGTGAACATAAATACCCTGGCGTTGGGCTTCGGCCATAATTCGCTCAGCCAGCTCACCATACCCTTTGGCTACTACACGTGGAGCCTGCTCCCCTTCTTGATACGCAAGTGCAACCGCTTGCCGTCGCCGATCACCCGATGTCATCATGATGGCGCTCCAATGTTACATACCTAGCCTTGATCTGAACTTTATGAAAATCAAGGGCGTTTAAACGCTGCTCCAATGAGCTAACCCCTTCCTCAAGACGCTGGTGCGTGCCAGCATTATCAGTGGTCAAATCAATACTCAGCGTCTTTTGATGAAGCCATAGTGCAACGCTGAAGCTACCTAAGTTAGGCACATCAAGCTGCATTTCGGAGCGCCAGCTCTCCTCCGCACCCTCCTCTTCCGATGAACCTCCTTGCCCCCCTTCACGCCCAGGCAGGTTGATCACTAACGCCATAAAAATCCCAGCCCACACATCACCTTCCCAGCGGAGCGTTGGCATCACCAACATCTCCAACTGCTGACGCACCAACCCCTGTAAGCTCTCATGAACGACCTCTCGTGAGCCACGGCTAAGCGCTTCCGGCTCGCTGGCAGTCGGCAATGTCAACGAGGCTGGATTAATCTCTCGACGCTCCGCAGCAGCTGGCGTCGGCGAAGTCGAGGCCGGGAGCATGACAACAGGGCGCTCTAAGAGCAGTTTATTATCGCCATTCATAGGCACTAGGGGCGTATTAGGCAAAATACCGGGGGTGGCGCTTGAGCGTAAAGCGGCTATTGAGGGGGTTGTGGCTAATACCGCAGAAGCAAAATTTGGTAAAAAAGGAGCAGCCGGGCGAGGCCCAGGTTGCATTTGTGGTTCACGCAGTAGTTGCTGGAGTGGAGTTTCACCTTGAAACCAACGCTTCAGGTGGGACTCATAAAATAATCCACTATCGCGGATGCTTGCTTCTAAACGACTTGCCAGCACTTGCGCCGATGGTGCGTCTTGAGCCGACATCAGCGGGGCCTGGGGCTTCATTACCGCTGGAGGTGCCGGGAAACGCAGTAATACATCCGCAATCGTGCGAGCAGCAGGGCTGAAGTGTGTCTGTGTTGAGGTGGGTGCGCCATTACCAGTGGGAGGACTTCCAGGCTGAGACTGACGCGCCCCCTCAGACGCACCTGGCAACCGCTTTAGGTCACCAAGCAGGGGAGCAAGCGGACGGCCATCCAACCCTGCATCGCCTTGCAAGGCACGTGGCCCCTCCCCCGGTAAAACTGGCTGTACTGGCGCATTTAATACACGCTGAGAGGACACCCCTCCCTGGCGCCCAAGCACTTGATGTAAGAGGGTATCAATAAGCGGCGTAATGCCACTCACGATGCCCCCTTATTCTGAGAAGCATCGACATCAAAGGCGCTATAAGCTCCCTGCTGGGGAGCATAAGCTCGGTGCAGGTCCCGCTGGCGCTGGGTGACGCCAATCAGCCTGCCAAGCTCATCGCGTCGTGCCACCAGGCGACGACGAATCTCCACATCATGCTCTAAGATATGTTCTATTAACTCTGTTTTACGCTGCTTACCTGCAGCGTCAAGCGTGATGTGTGCATCCAGCTCACGGAGCTCTTCTACGAGCATCACATAATTACTGCGTTGCTCGATCAACTCGGCCCACTGTTCAGCATCTGCAAGCTCATGCATGTCATTCACACGCACCAACAGCTTTTCGTATGCATCGAGCAGCGTTTGCTGAGAAATATCACGAACTGCTTCGGGAGCTGCCATGCCTGCCTCACGCACTCTGCTGTTGACCGATTTCACGCCATGCTGAGGCGATATCCTCAAGTAACCGCTCAGCTTGGTTGAGGCTCTCTTCGTCGTTTCGCAAGTTAGCTGTTAATAGCAAGCGGGCGATATAATCGTAAAGTGAGGCGAGCCTCTCTGCAATGACACCCCCTTGCTCTTGATCAAGGGCGGCCGCTAAACCGTTATTAACAATATCCAACGCTTTGGAAATTGACTTGCCTTTT
The DNA here is from genome assembly GCF_021532545.1 of Halomonas sp. Cn5-12. NCBI lineage: Bacteria > Pseudomonadati > Pseudomonadota > Gammaproteobacteria > Oceanospirillales > Halomonadaceae > Halomonas > Halomonas sp. Cn5-12. Next base: position 28,560 of record NZ_JAKGAY010000002.1, on the reverse strand, counting down.
TCAGCTCGGTTGCCAGCTTGCATGTGAATTCGCGCTGCGCGGATGGCCGCCTGAGCGCCATCAAATAGCATCACGATCAGTTGGTGAGGATCAGCTGACATGACACCACTTTCAACACCGACACGGGCATAAGCATTAGCGCCTCGTCCGTTAGCGGTGCCACCGCGAGTGTAGGTCATTAGTGGGCACTCCTTTATAGGGTGTAACAACAGCTAGGGAAAAAAGCCAGTCGTGCTGTTCATCATTCAAGGTTGAGCATATATGCTCAGCTATTAAATATATCGGCGAAGCCACAGCAGACTTTAATGCCTGATTACTTTTTAATTTAGCTGCGTGCCTGAATTCGGCGCCCTATGTAGAAACCGCCACTTCTCTGACAGGCTTGCCTAGTCGCTCAAAAACATCGCCACGCAACACACTCCCTAAATTATCGCGCATTGGCGGCTCAGCTGCTTGGGCCAGCACCACCTCTGCTGGTGCCCCACTATCATCAAGGCGCAAAATCCAGGCAAGCTGATCACTAGAGAAAAGCGCTAACGACCCCACCGGCAGGACCTTGAAATGTTCGACATAACGCCTCATCCAACGGCGATCAAACTGATGCGGATGAGCCAGCAAGTGGCGGTAAATTTGCTGCGCCGTGCGGGCCGGTCGATCTGGGCGATCTCGCCGCATCGCCTCAACAACGTCAACCACTGCACTGGCTTTCGCCAACTCGTTAATATCATCCCCGGTGATTCCTGCCGGATAGCCACTACCATCAAGCCGCTCGTTGATCCCCCCAATGACCGCTTGCGCCACCGTAGCAGACAGCCATTGGCAGGTATGTAGCCGAGCCATCAAGAGGGAAACATGCTCACTTAATGCCTGCCGATGTGTCGCTTCAAAATTGGGCGCTTTGAACACGACCTGAGGAATAAGCGCCTTACCCAAATCATGTACCAGCCCGCTGGCAACGATCGCCTTGCGCACATCCCGCGGCATATTGGCTCCCACTAAATCCAGCAAATGGACTGCAACAGCAATCCCGTGCCTTACCAGCAGCGGCTCTAAAGACAAACAGCGGGTGGCAAACAGCAGCCCCTCTCGATCTTCTTCATGCAGCATCAGTAAGCGGTCCGCATTACGAGAGAGCTGCCTTGAATCAATATCACTGCCTTGCTGAAGCATGAGCAACTGTGCATCAAGATAAGCAGCTACCTTAACCAAACGCCTTGCCATCGGTGTGGCATAGCGGCGTATATCGCGCCGTCCTATGCGCTCAGTATCTGGAATGCGCTTGCCTGGCTGCTCAAACAGAGGCGATGGCTGCCGCTCCTCCTGCACCTCCTTTTTATAACGCGCCGCTTCACGCTCAATCTCGCAGACAAAATACCAAATCTGCCGTTCCTGCTCGGAAGTGCACCCTGCAAAGCGAAAGCCAACGCGTAGCATGTGCCGCTCGGGATCAGTTTTCTGATGGCGGGCAACGCCATTCACTTCAAAGTAAGTGCCGTTTGGAAAGGTAAACGCAAGTTTGAGCGAGTATTGCGTTTCAGCCAAAATACCGCTTGCTGTTAGTGGCAACTCAAGCTGGCACCCATCCTGGGAGAGGTCACGGAGCTCCCCCTGGGCACTCTCACCACTCTCACCAACAACCAGTGCAGACACCACCATTCCCATGCGCAATTCAGCACGATATGACTCGCGTCGTTGCAGCACTTCGACCGAACTTGGGTAATTACTACAACAAAGAAAACGACCACCAGAACGACGGGTCTCCGTCAAAGATAACAGCGGTGTCCGCACCACTTTTCCCTGTGACTGACCCCGCAAAAAAAATTGCTCTCCCTGCTGTAAACGACTTAGCAGGTAGTCAACCGATGACAGATCCATTACCAGCGTTTCGCCAGCGTGCTGCTCCATCAAGACCACTGGCTCTGGACGCGCATCAGGAGTGGCCAAGCAGAGAGTCACCCCACCGTTCTCTATCATAGTATTCAGAAGAGAGCTGATTACCGATGGACTAGTGACGCTCTCGTACTCATCTTGTTGGACTGCCATGCGTGCCTCGCTTTCCCAGACGCGTTATACGTTAACGCTCACCACAAAGCAGCAGAGCATAACAGAAGCCTTTATCGAGCCGCATGTCCGCCATAGGACTCATAACACTTTTCTTTTCATCTATAGTAAAAGGGTAAAGTTTGTGACAACCGCGCCGATAGATTGAAAAAGAGGCTCATCACCAGAAGACGGTAAACGGCCTCAATGCCTTTACTCGGTTACGTTGCCTAGCCCCCCGGCGGGCTTATTTAATAGAGGAACGTTGTACATGAGCCCACTATCCATTGACTCAGCCACACCAGCAATAACAGCCGCTTTATCGCAGGAACGCTCTACGCGCCCCGCTATCGATCCCCTACCTCCAGTCACCCCAAGCGGCGATGAAGCAGCAGCAGATGGCAATAAGGCCACAAAAGAAGCGCTTGTTGAACCGATACAGCGCATTAACGATGTCATGCGTCCCCGTGGGTTGGAATTTGATATTAGCGAACAATCGGCTCGCATCATTACAAGGGTCATTGATCGAGAAACGGGTGACGTCATACGTCAAATACCAGCAGAAGAAGTGCTGCTACTGGCCGAGCGGCTAGAAGAACTGCAAGGAAAACTGATCTCTCTTAAAGCATAGAAACCAAGCGAACGCTGCGGGCGCCTTGAAAAGCGATAACGTACCAGCCTAAGCGTTCGCCTTCCCACTACCCACCCAGCTAGCCGCATAACTACTTTACGCCCCCTATACCTGCATATTCATCACATCACGATAGGCAGTTACTAGGCGGTTGCGCACTTGCATGCCCATTTGAAAGGCCACACTGGCTTTTTGCATATCTACCATCACATCGTTTAACTCAATGTTTGGCTCGCCTGCCTGAAACGCCATCGCCTTGGTACTAGCCGCTTGCTGCAACCGATTAATTCGCTGTATAGAGGACTGCAGCTCACTTCCAAAGCCACCTTGACCAACAGCGGTTGCCACATGCTCCCCTTTAATAGGCTGAGCCGCTTGTGCCGCTAGCCCCTGCATCTGTTGCAGCGCAGACTGTATAGAAGGTGAACTCATACTCAGGCCTCATTTTTGCGGAAAATCAATTAGTACAAAAAGCCTACCATTGGTAGGAGTAGCGTCATACGTACAAATGAGTATAAAAAGCCAAGCTTTTCGTTCATTTATGGTCGACACACCCCCGGATAATGGCGTTCATCACAATTCCGCTTCATTTTTTTAGCGGATAACCGCGATTGACGGATATAGCCTATGCCTTCTTTGGTGATGCGCCTGGGCCGACACCCGTTTTGCCTGCCCTTCTGGAGGGACGCATGAGCGAAACTGGTGCTACGGCAGGCCGTCAAAACAGCACGACACCAAACGCCTCTCGCAGTGGAGCGGCGGAAAACGAATCCAGCAACCCCTCTGCCTTGGCGCGCACCATGAAACAGCTGCGCGGCAATCCGTTAGTGGTTGTATTGATTGCGGCAGCGGCCTCTATCGCCGTTGTGGCTGCTTTATTTATGTGGGCTAGCAGCCCCGAGTACCGTGTGCTTTACAGCAACCTGAGCGAAGCGGATGGTGGACGAATTATTTCGGAGCTTGATAGCCGCGGCGTACCCTATCAGTTTAGCCAGGGGGGCCAGGCACTGCTGGTGCCCGGCGAGCAGGTGCATACCCTCAGGCTCCAGTTAGCCGAGCAAGGCTTGCCCCGCGGCGGCAACCTTGGCCTAGAGCTTATGGAAACCCAAGCTTTTGGGATTAGCCAATTTGCTGAGCAGGTGAACTTTCAGCGTGGCCTGGAAGGCGAGCTTTCACGCTCTATCGAATCACTAGGCCCCGTCGAAAGTGTGCGCGTGCACCTATCGATGGCAAAGCCGTCCGTCTTTATCCGTGACCGCGAACCTGCCAAGGCCTCTGTGGTGTTGAATCTCTTGCCAGGTCGCGTCCTTGGCGAGGGGCAAGTTAGCGCCATTGTGCACATGGTATCCAGCAGTGTGCCTGAGCTTGCTGCTGAAGATGTGACGGTGGTTGATCAGAACGGCCGCCTACTCACTGCCAATAGCGCCCAGGGTAATGACCTGGATGGTACGCAGTTAGCATACATCAGCGAAGTGGAGCGCTCCTATCAGCAGCGTATTGAGAACATTCTTTCGCCCATTGTTGGCCGCAACAATGTTCGCGCCCAGGTAGCGGCACAGATCGATTTTTCACGCCGCGAGCAAACCTCCGAGCGTTACAGCCCAAACCAAGCGCCTAACGAATCAGCAGTCCGCAGCCGTCAGCTTAGCCTCTCTTACGATGGCGAAGATCCATTGGCCACCGGCATTCCTGGGGCGTTAAGCAATACTCCTCCCGGGGTAGCTCCCTCCCCCATCAACCAGCTAGACCCGGAAGAGGGTGATGTTGCGGACGATGCAGGTACCGAACCAGGCGCTTTGCGCAACCTGCGCCAAGAAGATGTCGTTAATTACGAAGTAGATCGTAGTATTGAGCATATTCAGCACCGCCTTGGCCAGATACAACGCCTCTCAGCGGCTGTTGTTGTTAACTTTCGCGACGTCACTAATGAAGAAGGCGAGGTTGAACAAGTCGCGCTCAGCGATGAAGAGATCACCCAAATTGAGCGTTTGGTGCAACAAGCAATGGGGTTTTCGGATCTGCGCGGCGATCAAGTGGAAGTGGTTAACACCCCCTTCGCTGGCGATGATGATACCCGCGTCGAACCGGTCTGGTGGCAACATCCCGACAACCTAGCGATAGCTGCCAATTTGGGGCGCTACTTACTAGTTGCGCTAGCCGCATTGCTACTCTACCTGCTGATTTTGCGCCCATTAATCAAGCGCTACACCCAGCCGCCCGTAATGGCCGCTGCTGTGCCTGGAAGCACGTTGAGCACCCGTGTTGGTAGCGACGAAGATGACCAGGAAAGCGAGGGTGAAGGCGAGGGCGATGATGAGGCCACCTATAGCAACAAGCCCAAGCGTCGTCGCAAAACGTCGCTTTACGAACACAATCTTAACGACCTGCGAGAAATGGCCCAAGAAGACCCCCGTATGGTCGCGATGATTATTCGCAGCTGGATGAACGCTAATGACTAGCATTGCTGAAATGGGTGGCGCGCGTAAAAGCGCCATTCTTCTGCTGGCCCTGGACGAAGACAGCGCCGCTGAGGTTTTTAAGTTCCTTAGCGCCAGCGAAGTGCAAGAGATCAGTATGGAAATGACACGGCTTCAGCAAGTCTCCCATGATGATATGAAAGCCGTGCTAGAAGCCTTCCATCAAGAAACCGAAGAGTTCGTGGCGCTTAACCTTAACTCTAGTGAGCATATTCGTTCAGTACTGACTAAGGCGCTGGGCAGTGAACGAGCTACTAGCCTAATTGAGGATATTCTCGAAACCACGGGCGAGAATTCAGGTATTGATGCACTCAACCTGATGGAAGCCTCCATGGTGTCGGAGCTGATTCGCGACGAGCATCCGCAGATCATCGCCACCATCCTAGTTCACCTGGATCGCCATCAGGCTGCTGATATTCTCGAGCTCTTCGAAGAGAAACTGCGTAACGACGTGGTGCTTCGGATCGCCACCTTTAGCGGCGTGCAACCAGCCGCGCTTCAGGAGCTTACCGAAGTGCTTACCAGCATGTTGGATGGCCAAAACCTCAAGCGCAGCAAAATGGGCGGCGTAAGAACCGCAGCAGAGATCCTCAATTTGATGAACTCTGCTCAGGAAGAGGTGGCCATCGAAACCGTCCGCTCGCACAGCGAAGACCTTGCCCAGAAGATCATCGACGAGATGTTCCTATTCGAGAACCTACTCGACCTGGACAACCGCGCGATTCAGATGGTACTTCAGGAAGTGGAGACCAACTCGTTGGTGGTGGCGCTCAAAGGCGCTCAAGATGCCCTGGTGGACAAATTCCTACGCAACATGTCGCAGCGCGCTGCCGACTTGGTTCGCGAAGACATGGAGGCCCGCGGCCCTATCCGCATCTCGCAAGTGGAAACCGAGCAGAAAGCGATTCTACAAATTGTGCGGCGCTTAGCGGATTCCGGAGAGATCGTCCTGGCGGGCGGAGACGACGAGTATGTCTAATACTCATTCGCCCGAATTTGATCGCCACGGCGAGTGGCGACGCTGGCAAATGGATGAGCTGGTAACGCCTGCTAGTGATAAATCTCCACAAAATGCCTCAGGCCCCACGGCTCACCAGCGCAAAGTGGAAGCTGCCCAACGCGCCGCCGCAGAAGCAAGGGCACGCGAGGAAAAACAGCGGCAAGAGGTTTATGAGCAACTTCGCCAAGCAGCCGAAGAAGAAGGCTATCAAGCGGGCCTGAAACGCGGGCACGAAGAGGGCCTTACTAAAGGCCTGAGCGAGGGACGCGACCAAGCAGCCGAAGAGCTTAAAGAGCAAATTCGTCAAACGGTCGCACCGCTAGGATCATTGGCAAAGCAGTTTTCAGATGCCCTTGAGCGTCTTGATGACACAATCGCCCATGATCTTGCTGAACTTGCCCTGGCAACAGGCAAACAGCTAGCAGGAGACGCGCTAACTGAGCATCCTGAGCATATTTTGTCCATCGTTCGCGAGCTGCTGCATACCGAGCCACCGTTAGTCGGCAAACAGCGTTTATGGCTTAACCCAAACGACCACGACTTGGTTGAAGAGCATCTTGGTGGCGAGCTAGAGGCTGCTGGCTGGGTACTGCAACCCGACGATCAGTTGGCCCGTGGCGGCTGTCGCGTTACCAGTGCCCAAGGCGAACTGGACGCGACGTTTGAGAGCCGCTGGCAAAATATTAATGCACAACTGCGCAAACGACATAGCAACAACGCGACGCCGTCCGAGTAACGCGATGAATCACTCCACTTGCCCTCACCAACACCGCTGGCGTAAGACACTGCAGCGCACCAGCCAGCGTGTGAGCCGACTCCCCCACTACCGAACCAGTGGGCGGGTTGTGCGCGCGACAGGCATGGTGATTGAGGTGGTTGGCTTACGAGTGGCGGTAGGTAGCGCTTGCCACATTGAACTGCCAGGAGCAGATGGCCGGCTAAACGATAGCCACAAGCATGCAGAAGCTGAAGTCGTCGGCTTTTCCGGTGAAAAGCTGTTCTTAATGCCGCTAGAAGAAATCTCTGGCCTGATGCCAGGAGCACGGGTTACCCCTCTTGTTGATGGCAATGGCCACAGTGCCCGGCGCTTCCCAATAGGCGACGAGCTTTTAGGCCGCGTACTGGATGGTAATGGTAACCCGCTAGATGATCGTGAGGGTGTTGAGGATGCCCAGCGCACCACCTTGCAATCCAGGCCACTTAACCCGCTGTCCCGGGCGCCCATTGATGCTCAAATCGATGTCGGCATTCGTGCTATTAATGCCCTACTAAGCGTTGGCCGAGGCCAGCGCATGGGCCTATTTGCCGGCTCAGGCGTCGGTAAGTCAGTACTGTTAGGCATGATGGCACGCTATACCCAGGCCGATGTGATCGTCGTTGGCTTGATTGGTGAGCGTGGCCGTGAAGTACAGGACTTTATTGACAATATCTTGGGGCCAGAAGGGCGCCGACGCGCTGTTGTTGTCGCCGCGCCTGCAGATACCTCGCCGCTGCAACGCTTGCAAGGGGCCGCTTATGCCACACGTATCGCCGAAGGGTTTCGGGACTCTGGCCGCAACGTGCTGCTGATAATGGACTCCCTAACACGCTATGCCATGGCACAGCGAGAGATCGCGTTAGCTATTGGCGAACCCCCTGCCACTAAAGGGTATCCGCCCTCCGTCTTTGCCAAGCTACCCAGCTTGGTAGAGCGGGCGGGCAATGCTGAGCGAGGCGGTGGCTCCATTACCGCGTTCTACACCGTGCTAACAGAAGGCGATGACCAGCAGGACCCGATTGCTGACTCCGCCAGGGCCATTTTGGATGGTCATATCGTCCTGTCGCGGACACTGGCAGAAGCCGGGCACTATCCTGCTATCGATATAGAAGCCTCTATCAGCCGTGCAATGACCGCCATCGTGACGCAGGAGCAGCAGCAAAAAGCGCGCACCTTTAAACAGATTTTTTCACGCTATCAGCGTAACCGCGACCTGATCAGCGTAGGGGCCTACAGCCCAGGCCATGATCCGCGGCTGGATGAAGCGGTGAATCGCTTCCCAGCCTTAGAGCGGTTTCTTCAACAGAACATTGACGAGTGTGCAACGCTTGAGGAGTCCTACCAGGCCCTGCACACGGTAGTGGGAGGCTAAATGAGTCATAACCAGCTTGATATGCTGACGGACCTGGCCCGTGATGCTCGTGACCAAGCAGGAAAGCTACTGGCCCAAGAGCGTCAAAACCAACAGCAAACGGAAGCCCAGCTGCAGTCACTCAACCGCTACCGAGTAGAGTATGCGGAGCGTTTGCAGCACGCCATGCGTGACGGCATTGACCCCGCTACCATGTATAATTATCAGCAGTTCTTAGCCTCGTTGGATGCCGCCCTTGTACGTGCTAGGCAAGCGCTGACTGCACAGCAAAAACGCGTACAACAGAGCCAGCAGCATTGGCAACAAGAGCAGCGCAAGCTCTCTTCTTACGATACACTGGCCTCACGTAGGCTATTAGAAGAGCATCGCCGCCAAGCGCGTTACGAGCAAAAAGCAGCCGATGACTTTGTCACTAGTCGTGTAGCTCGCCAACAGTCTGATAAACCACTTTAGCGCCGGGTCAGGAAGCCTATCCATGAATATTCAACTGTTACTTTCTGCGAACCCCAGCCAGGGCAGTGGCGCATCAGCCTCACAAGCGACGGAGGCTCAAGGCTTTCCCACTGGGCTATTCCGCCAAGCCATGCTGCAGGCGACAGACCCCCAACGCCCAATGGGCGCACTTTCTAACGCTCCATCCACCGGTGGAGAACAGGCGCTGCGTGATTTTACCTCGCTCCTAGAATCGCTGGGTATTGAGCTAGATGAAAGTGCACTTGCCGATCTATTTGGACAGTTGCAATTGGCTACTCAGACTATGCAGCAAAAATTAAGCAGTCAAAGTCTTGGAGCACTTAGTAATCAACAAGTAACTGCTGAGACAACTGCTCAAACGATGAATGGCTTAGTCAAGCAACTTGAGTCACTTGATATTAAACTCAATCAAGAGGAGATTGCAGAGCTTTTTGCTCAGCTACAAACGGCTGAACAAGGCACCCCAGAACCGCTAATAGCATTAGCTGCGGCGGCTACCGACAACACGTTGGACATGCCATCACCTGCTCTACAGGAAATTTCCAGTCGGCTGACATTAGTCGCTGCCTTTACTGATGACACAGGCCTACCGTCCCCCACTACTATCCAAACAACGTCTGTCGCCGCTATCGCCGAACAGTTAGCGATTGGCAAAAAAGACGCGATAGCTCTCATCAATGCTTACCAACAGCTATCGGGTAGCACAGGGTCTAATGGGTCTGCTCAGCGCCCTGAAACGCTCAGCCAGCAAATAGCAGCGCTTTCATTGGGTAATTTTGCTAATACAGATACGAGCACTCAGCAGACAACCTCAAATACGCTTGCCGCACCAACCATGCAAACAATGGCCACCAGTGTGCACGTCAGCAGTGAAGCCATGGCTAGCGCTCTGGCGGTTAGCGGTGCCTCTGGAGAAACAGCAGCGCGCATTAGCGGTGGTAACGAGCTAGCATTTAACCTGCCCGCACCACAGCCTATTGCTGCAGCAACGGGAGCCTCACTGCCCTCCTCTATCGCCACCCCTGTCTCTCACCCCGCCTGGCCGTCACAGCTAGGCCAACAGCTCATTCAGCTTGTCCAGCGAGGGGGGGAGCAGCATGTTCAAATGAAACTACATCCTGCTGAGCTTGGGCCACTTTCTATCTCGTTAAAAATGACAGAACACGGCGCACAAGCTCAATTTTTATCCGCTCACGCTCAGGTTCGACAAGTGATTGAACAAGCGATTCCTCAACTGCGTGAAGCACTGGCGGAACAAGGAATTTCACTAAGTGACACATCAGTGGGTGAGCAAGGCTTTTCTAATCAACAGGAAGCGTTTGCTCAGCAAAGCACAGGCTCAAGCGCTGGTGGTGAAAGCGGGGTCACTAGCGTTGAGGGTGAAACCGGGACGCCTGCATCTGTGGGTTCCTCCATCGCACTCGATGGGCGTGTGGACCTTTATGCTTAAAACATAGCCACGCTGTAAGTATGGTTTAATTGTGAGTACCGTGTTAACTAGCTAAACCAAAAGATAGGCTCTCCAAGAGAGCCTGTTCGTTTCTTCATTATCACCCGCGTCAGGCATAATGCTTGGCTAGCGTCATGTGCGAACATCATGGGAACAACAATGGCAGAATCAAGCGGCGGATCTAAAAAACTGCTCTGGGTAATGATCATTCTCGTACTGCTTTCCTCTGCAGGGGCAGCAGCGGCCATTTATCTAGTGCTGGATCAGCGCGACAGTGGCGAGGTTCAACAGCAAACGGTCGAGCTTACCCCCCCTGTGTTTACACGCATTGAGCCATTCACTGTTAATTTAGCTGATGACCGCTATGGTTCACGCCTGCTCTATACGGGTATTACGCTGCGAGTGGGTAACGAACAGAGTAAAACAATTATCGAAGAGCATATGCCGCAAGTGCGCAGCCGCTTACTAATTCTATTATCGGGCAAACAAGCCAACGAACTCACCTCGACAGAGGGGAAAGAGGAGCTGGCACAGGCAATTATTAGTCGTTTGAACGTACCCCTCAGCGAAAATCAGCCCCCCCTAGATCTAAGGGAAGTGCTGTTTACCGAATTTATTGTGCAATAACCTCGGGAACTGGAGCCGTTCATGTCACAGGACGATCTACTGTCCCAGGAAGAAATTGACGCCTTACTAAAGGGTGTCAGTGGAGACGAAGAGCCCTCTCCGGCGTCGTCCAAGTCTCAGGACGAAACAAAAATTCGACCGTATGACCCGTCGACTCAACATCGGGTCATACGCGAACGTCTGCATGCGCTTGATTTTATTAATGAGCGTTTTGCTCGTTATTTCCGCAACGGGCTATTTAACCTAATTCGTCGCAGCTCAGACATCACTGTCGAGTCCGTGCGCTATCAAAGCTTTAGCGACTTCTCACGTAACGTTCCGGTGCCGACCAACCTTAACATCGTGTCGATGAAGCCGATGCGGGGCTCTGCATTGGTGGTATTTCCACCAAATCTCGTGTTTATGGTAGTAGACAACCTGTTCGGTGGAGACGGGCGATTCGTTACGAAATCAGATGGGCGCGAATTTACCAATACCGAACAACGTATTATCCAGCGCCTGCTCAATCTTGCGATTGATGCCTATCAAGAAGCTTGGAAGGTAGTATACCCGATAGATGTCCACTTTCTGCGCTCCGAAGTCCAGTCTAAATTCGCCAATATTACTAATTCACCTAATGAGATTGTGGTCAATACCAAATTCAATATTGAGGTAGGCAACCTATCCAGTAGCTTTCAGATTTGCATGCCCTACGCAATGATTGAGCCGCTGCGCGATCTATTGGTTAACCCGATCAACGATAGCAATCATGACAGTGATAGCTCTTGGTCACGTCGCATGGCCAGCGAGCTGCGCCAATCTGAAGTTGAGTTGGTCGCTGACTTTGCGCAGATTCCGAGTCGAATTGCTCACGTCATGGGGCTAAAAAAGGGGGATGTTTTGCCGATGGACATTCCCAGTACGATCACCGCCAGCGTTGACGGCGTCCCTGTGATGGAGTGTGAATACGGCAGTCAACGCCAGCAGCGCGCCCTGCGTGTTGTGCGTATGATCGACCATGCTGCTATGAATAACGTATCGTCCAAGGACTTTATTAAAGGTTCAACGCGACAGAAAGCCAAGGAACCCAAAGCATGACTGACCCTAATAAACCCGATCAAAAAGTCTCTGATGACGATTGGGCGGAAGCCATGTCTGAGCAAGAAGAGCCGTCGTCTAGTGCTGATGCCGCAAGCGATGATGATGACCCCTGGGCAGCTGCCATGGCAGAGCAGGAGGCTGCAGAGCAGGCCGATACGGAAGATGAGCCTGAATCAGAGGCACCTCAAGCCAAGCCAGCCAGCGACGATGTATTTCGCCCGCTGAGCGCAGAAAAAAGTGCGACTCCCTCCCGTGATCTTGAGATGATCATGGATATTCCGGTTAAGCTTACCGTTGAGTTAGGGCGCACCAAACTGACGATTAAGCAGCTATTAGAGCTCGCTCAAGGATCTGTCATTGAGCTGGAGGGGTTAGCGGGTGAGCCAATGGATATCCTGATCAATGGCTACCTAATTGCTCAGGGGGAAGTAGTAGTTATCGAAGATAAATACGGTATCCGTATTACTGAGATTATTACACCATCCGAGCGCATTCATAAACTAAACCGATGAGTGTTGCGACCTCTAGTGCGCAAGCCCCCCTTGAGGCATTAAGTGGCGGTGATGCATTAATCGGCATGGCGGCATTAGGCAAAACAGCCGCCGCACTAGCGTTGGTGATTGCCATTATTTTGCTGTGTACATCGCTGCTCAAACGCTGGCAGCATCATCGCTATGACCATGGTGCACGTTTACGCATCGTAGGTACCACCGCAGTAGGCAATCGCGAGCGAATTGTGGTCGTCGAAATTGAAGACACATGGCTCGTTCTGGGCGTTAGTGGTGGCCGCATTAGTAAACTACACGAACGTCCAGCGCCTACTGATCGTACATCATCCACTCCCCCCCGTCCGCCGACCCGCTTCTCACAGCGTTTAGCTAACGCTATAGCTAATAGTCGCGGCAAGGGCGACAGTACTTCCTCAGACTCTCAGCATACCTCATGAAATACGCTCAGCATTTTGCCTGGCTCTATTCGCGTCACTGGTGGCTGATGAGTATTCTCATCATCGGCTGCCTCGTGGCTTTTCCTAGCCACGCCCAGCAACTACCGGGGTTAGTCTCGCAACCAACGGAAGGTGGTGGTCAGCAGTGGTCTCTCTCTCTACAAACACTGCTGCTCTTAAGCTCGTTGGCGTTCTTGCCAGCAATGCTGCTGATGATGACCAGCTTTACCCGCATCATCATTGTACTCAGCCTGCTAAGGACAGCGATGGGTACTCAAGCTACGCCGCCTAACCAGGTACTGTTGGGGATCGCGCTCTTTTTAACGTTTTTTATTATGTCGCCAGTACTTAACCAAGTATATGACACCGCCTGGGTGCCGTTGACGGATGAGGTGATCAATTTTGAAGAGTTCCTGCTTCGCGCGCAGCTACCTTTCCGAGAGTTTATGCTGGCTCAAACACGGGAGCCAGACCTGGCCCTATTTGTTCGTTTAGCCGATGTGGGCCCCTTGCAAGGGCCAGAAGAACTACCAATGCGCGTCTTGCTACCTGCCTTTGTCACCAGCGAGCTCAAGACGGCCTTTCAAATTGGCTTTACCATCTTTATCCCTTTTTTGATCATTGACCTTGTAGTGGCCAGTACGCTAATGGCGTTGGGGATGATGATGGTTCCACCGATCACTATTTCGCTGCCATTTAAGCTCATGCTTTTTGTATTGGTTGACGGCTGGCAGCTCATTATTGGTTCGTTGGCAGAGAGCTTTTATATGATTTAACGTCGCGGGGCGACGAGGAGCGTAATCATGACACCCGAGATGGTGATGAGCGTCGCTTATCAGGGTATGCGCGTGACACTTTTTCTAGCTGGTCCTATGCTGTTAGCAGCACTTTTTACAGGTCTGATTATTAGCCTGTTCCAGGCCGCTACCCAAATAAACGAGATGACGCTGACATTTATCCCGAAAATCTTAGCGGTGTTTGCCGTTCTGGTACTAGCGGGCCCCTGGCTCATCGGCTTAATTACCGACTTCACGACGCGGCTATTTGCCAACATACCCGCAATGGTGATGTAGCCTGTGGTTGAAGTAACATTTACCCAGCTTCAGGGGTGGCTGGTGGCCTTTTTTTGGCCCTTTGTGCGTATTACGGCCTTTATGACAGCGACGCCTTTATGGGGCCACTCCAGCATTCCCAATCAAGCTAAAGTAGCGCTTGCCGCAGTGATCGCCGTCGTCATTGCTCCCGTTCTCCCACCGATGCCCAGTGTACCGCTCATGTCTTGGGCAGGTCTGGGCATCATCATTGAGCAAATGCTGATCGGTATTGCGATTGGGCTGGTGATGCACATTATGTTTGCCGTTGTCCAAGCGGCCGGTGAGTTTATCGGCCTTCAGATGGGGCTCGCCTTTGCGAGCTTCTTTGACATGTCTAGTGGCACCAACATTATGGTGCTATCACGCATTCTCTATATGGTCACCCTGCTCATGTTTCTCGCCTTTAATGGCCACCTGATGGTGTTAGAAACACTAGTGATGAGCTTTGAAACACTTCCAATTGGAATTGGCAGCCTTAATCCTAATGCGTTTGAACTACTGGCACGCTACGCAGGTACTATCTTTGCTTCCGGTATGCTGCTCGCTTTGCCTCTGGTAGCCTCGTTGCTCATTATTAATCTGGCGCTAGGCATCCTAAACCGTTCAGCACCGCAGCTAACCGTGTTTAATATTGGCTTTCCTACCTCGCTCACCATTGGCATAGTGTTGCTCATGGTGCTAATGAGCGATATCGGCAGCTTTCTTCAGCAACTGTTTAGCCAGGGAATTAGCTTTACGCAAAGCCTGATTGAGACCATGGCGCCCTTAAATTAATGCCCCGGCACATGGCCAGGGCATAGCAAAAGAGTGACTGCTCGCTAAGACATTACATAAAGTCAAATAGCGACATCCCCTTAATATCCACAAACGCTTTTTGAGAAGCCTGCAGACCAACCTGACGCAAGCTATATTCTGAAATAGCATCAGCGTAGTCCAGATCCACCAAGTCAGAAAGCGTCTGCTCATAATTGAGCATCCGGTTACTACCTACAGCATCCACCACGTCTAGCTCGTTTAGTTTTGCCCCAGCCGAAGCGCGCACTGTTAGAACATTATCAAGGGCATTATCTAGATCTCGCATAGATGTGTTTAGCGTATTGCGCAGTTCTGCTTTTTCCGCACCGGTAGTGGCGGGATTTTCTAAAACACGTATTGCTGCTTCCATGGTGCGGAACAGATCCGCAGGGCGCTGCTCGCTACCTGACTGGGCAACAAGAATCTCGTCGTCAGGCTCAGCGCTGCCAGTGAGTGTGACATTAACACCCCCAAAACTAAGCTGCTGACCTTCACCGACATATTCTCCTGTCACCACCAAGTCAGCAGGATCTTCCTGCCACTCGCCTTCACTAAAACGCTGCACTTGGTAGCTAACGCCGCTATCCACTGTCGTGTCTTCATTAAATACAACACGGTAGCTGTCGCCATACCCAGGGTCATTGACATTACTCACCTGTGGGCCACTAAACGTCACGCTACCAGTATTTCTACCCGCCTCACCCGGAATTGGCTGCCCATCTAAACCGCTCTTCACAGCCTCGGCGACATAGCCTGCACCGCTCGGTACACTTTGGAATATCGAGATACCGTTCTCCGTGACCGGCATTAAACGTGAGGCATCGATACGCTGCTGGCGAGCGTTATCATCCCCTTTATACTCAATATTGCCTTCACTATTTTTAACAAAGGGAGGTGCATTATCAGCATAGCCACCAAATAAGTAACGTCCGTTACCATCAGTCGCGTTTGCTTGGCCGATCATGGTTTCGTAAATACCTTTTAACTCGCTGGCGATCGACTCTCGGTCAACATCGCTTAAGGTATCGCTTGATGCTTGAACTAGTCTTGTCTTTGCACTAATAACAGAGTCACTGATGCTATTAAGTATACTTTCTGTCTGTGCTAGAGAGTTACGTGCAGATACGCGAGAGTCTTCAAACTGTTGGGTAATCGCCTTAGATTGATCAACACGCACGGCGCGCGCTGCTGACTGTGGGTCGTCCGAAGGGTTAACCACACGGCGCCCGCTAGCAATCTGTTGACTAATTTTTAGAAAGTCATTCTGCTGACGGTTAATTGAAGCCGTACTTTGTTCATACATGGTAACGCTGCTAATACGCATGAGGCAGACTCCTAACCGTTAGCTACGTAAGCCTAAAATAGTGTCAAAAATAGTAGAGGCCGTATCGATGACGCGGGCATTGGCTTGATAAAACTGCTGAAAGCGAATCAGATTTGCCGCTTCTTCATCCAGGTTAACACCAGACTCCGACTGCTGCACTGCACGCAGCTGATCAGTTAAGCCTTGGCGTGCATCAAGGTTGACCTGAATAATGTTGGTACGATTTCCCACATCGCTGACCAGCGCCCCATAAGCGCCACTCAATGAGGCAGAACCAC
Source organism: Halomonas sp. Cn5-12 (assembly GCF_021532545.1). NCBI lineage: Bacteria > Pseudomonadati > Pseudomonadota > Gammaproteobacteria > Oceanospirillales > Halomonadaceae > Halomonas > Halomonas sp. Cn5-12. The sequence goes on along the minus strand of NZ_JAKGAY010000002.1, from coordinate 12,215 downwards.
CTACGATATCCTTACTCTGGAGATCTTGGAGCGCTAAGGCATTGCGATTGTCGCCTGCAGCAGCGCTCCCTTGCTGAAATGTTAGAGTCCCTTCTGTAGATACATCAGCTAATACAAATGAGACACCATCAATAGTGATTTCATCGTCCTCAGCCAATACAGCTGCGACTGTACCTGCCGAATCTTGAACGACTCCATTAGGATCTAAGATTCGCGCTTCGCCGTTAACAGAGACCTGACCAGCATACCCACTGACAGATAAGTGCTGATTGGCATTAAGTTCAATTTCCAGTGATTCCGACGTATTGGCAAGCGCATTCTCATAGCGAACATTGCTCACCTCTAGGTCTCCACTCTGCTCAACTAAGCTACCTGCAGCAATTTTATCTAAGTCTGAAACAATGGCTTCCATTCCACCAGCAGCACGTCGTAGTGGTTGAATTTCAAAGCTATCGCCATTTTGGGCAAGATCAAAATCGTTGAAATTGACATCAACACCGGCAAAACTTAGAACATTGTCGCTAAATGACCATTCATCCGCCTCTAGCGCCTCACCGGTATCTTTTCTAATCACTTCAAACTCTTCAGTCGATGCATTAATAACACGCACCGTATAGTCGGTTGCTCGTAATGCGCTAGTATTCGCAGAGTCGATCGTAGCACTGACCTCTGCGGATCCCTTATTATCTGTATTATAGTAAGCGTTAGATTGACCAATACTAAAAAACTCTTGGCCCTGCTCACCGTTCAGGTCAACACCTTTTTGGTGTTGCGCATTAAATTCGAGTGCAATAGAAGCCGCCAACTGCCCTATCTGGTTCTGAGTTTTATCTAATGTCTCAGATCGAAAGCTCATTAAGCCACCTAATGAGCCACCTGTAATTAAACCTTCATCTAGGCTGACAAGGTTGCCATTACCACGAGCCCCTTCACGGTAGCCAACGACGATCCGTTGTGGATCATTCGGTGATGTAACAGCTTCGAGTTTATAGGCAGTATCCCCCGTGACGAGCGGCTGCCCATTAGGAAGAGAAAGATTGTAAGTCTTGCCATCTTGAATATTAAGACGCAAGTTCATCTTTTCATTCAACTCGGAGATCAGCTGGTCGCGCTGATTCAGCAAGCTATTTGGTGCCTCACCAAGCTGTGCACGCGAAAGTGCTATTTCACGGTTAATATTAGCAATCTGGCTTGTGGTGTTATTTATTTGGGTAATTTCGTCTTTAATTTGGCCGTTAACGCCTGATTGTAAATCCTGCAGATATCCATCAAACGAACGGAATTGAGCCGTTAGCGTATCCGCAGTGCCAAGCACGCCCTGCCGGGCGGCAGGATCCGAAGGAGCACTTGCTAAATCCTCAAGAGCGGAAAAGAAATTCTGCATCAAAGGAGAGAGACCTGCTTCACGATCTGCAAGCAAGTTATCGATTTGAGAGATTTGCGTATTGTAGGTCTCTAGGGCTGTTGATTGCGACTTGGCATTGTTCAATTGCGCGGCAACGAACGTATTGAACTGACGCTCAATATCTGCAACGCGGACACCGGCATTGTTCCGGCTTTCATTGAGTACCGTAATCTCTCGATTGTAGCCAGGAGTATAGACGTTACTAATGTTGTTGCTCGTTGTATTGAGGGCATTCTGCGCCGCATTGAGGCCGCTTAAGCCGATCGAAAACATGCTCATGGTTCAATTCCTTAGGCCGATTCTCTACTTATCGGCAGTGCGCAGAAAAACTTGAGTAGTTACCTAGCGAGAATCCGCCAACAGGCTACCCGCAGAACTCAGCGGCCCCATCGTATTCATTACCGATACCAGCTTATCGGCATAGCGCGGGTCGGTGGCATAGCCGCCACGCTGTAACTCACGCGCTGCTTGCTCTGCGTTAGACGCCTGCAAAACACCGGCGTAACGCGGATTGTTGCCAATTAGGTTGGCATAATCGGTAAAGGCATGCTCGAACGAGTCGTAGACACGGAAGGTGTCGACGACCTGCGTACGGCGACCGTTCACGTATTCGTGGGTTACGATGTCGGTGGTCTTACCCTGCCACTGGCTACCTGCCTTGATGCCAAACACGTTATAGCTGTTATGCCCCTGCTGGGTCGCGATTTCATGGCGTCCCCAGCCGGTTTCGAGCGCGGCCTGCGCCAAAATGAGTTCAGCAGGCACGCCCGTGGCTGCGCTCGCCGCTTGGGCAGGCATGGCCAGCGTTTGCATGAAACGCGTGACATGGTCATGCCCAGAGGCTGCTGTACGCGGGGCTTCTACAAGCGAAGCGGAAGCGCTGCTGCTCGCTGGCTGTTGCCGAATGGCATCCAACTCATCGTAAAAACGGCCGCTGCCCGACGCGGGAGCCTGGCCACTATCGGGCTGCAGGGGGTTGTCCAGAACGCGCGGTGTGCCGCGGGGAATGCCAGCAATCAGCGCCTGAAGCTCCTGGTCAGAATTGGAGGCTGGCTGCCCCACCACGCCCTGACGATGCAGTTGTTCCACCAACGCATCGGCCAAGCCGATACCCCGGGAAGCCATAACCTGAGACCACTGCTGATCGAGCATGGACTGATAGAAGGTCGTATCGCGACTCTCCAGCAGCCCCGAGGTCGGCGTGGCATCCCGCATGCTTTTGACCATCATCTGAATGAAGAGCGCTTCGAACTGCTGCGCCGCGCCCTGCACGCCCGCTTCAGGATCAACGCGCGCATTGTGCTGCAGCCGCTGGAAGCCGTTCATATCCAGCGCGAACTGACTGGTCATATCGCCCATGCTCATCAGATGATCTCCAGCTCAGCACGCAAAGAGCCTGATGCTCTTAACGCTTCCAGAATCGACATTAAATCCTGAGGTGTCGCACCTAATGCATTCAGTGCATTCACCACGTCTGCCAAGTCTGCTCCTTCAACAATTTGCAGGTAGGCTTCCTGCTGCTCAATATTGATATCCGCATCAGGCACTACAACGGTTTCACCCTCCCCGAGTGGGTTAGGCTGGCTAACACCAAATTGGGTATCAATCATAATCGACAGATTACCGTGGGCTACTGCAGCTCTACGCAGGGTAACCGCGCTGTTCATAACCACAGAGCCTGTACGTGCATTGAGCACCACTTTGGCGGGCGCCTCAGCTGGTGTTAGCTGAACATTCTCAACCCGAGCCATAAAATTAACCCGAGCGTTGGCATCCATTGGGCCATCGAGGGCAATGACTCGGCCATTGCGTGCATAGGCAACAGACTGGCCGAACTCATTGTTAATTGCCGTTACCATGCGCTGAACGGTGCCAAAATCAGCGTCGTTCAGCTGCAACTCTAGCATCCCACCGTTGCCACCAAGATTGAGCGGCACTTCACGCTCAACAAGAGCCCCGTTCGGAATGCGACCAGAGGCCTGCTGGTTAATCTGTACGCTACTACCACCCGCCTGCGCACCGGCGCCGCCCACTAACATATTGCCCTGGGCAATCGCATAGGTATCGCCATCGGCACCTTTCAGTGGCGTCATCAATAGTGTGCCACCACGCAGGCTACTGGCGTTGGCAATCGAAGAAACAACGATATCGAGACGCTGCCCTGGACGGGAGAATGGTGGCAGATCTGCAGTCACCATCACAGCAGCGACGTTGCGCAGCTGAAGGTTGGTTCCAGGCGGAACGGTCACGCCTAACTGCGACAGCATGTTGGTTAAACTTTGGCTGGTGAACGGCGCTTGGGTGGTTTGGTCACCGCTGCCATCTAACCCCACCACCAAGCCATAACCAACAAGCTGGTTATCACGAACACCAGCAAAGCTCGCTAGCTCGCGCACCCGCTCGGCGTGTGCTGGCAGCATCACAAAACAGAGAGCCAACAGAGTCGCAAAGCGCGCGGTTGCTTGAATCCGTTGATACACCTTCCACTGCATAGCCATTTCACCAGGTCTCTGTTGTCGAGCTTGTTGACACGCCTAGAACGGCGAAACATTCAAGAAAAAGCGCTGCAGCCACCCCATATGCTGCGCTTCGTTGATATAGCCATCGCCCACGTACTCGATACGCGCATCGGCGACTTGAGTCGACGGCACGGTGTTTTGCGCGGTAATCGTGCGAGGATTCACGACACCGGAGAAACGAATGAACTCGGTGCCCTGATTGATCGCGATCTGCTTCTCGCCGCGCACGCGCAGGTTCCCGTTATTCATGACTTCCAATACGGACACGGTGATCGTACCGGTAAACGTATTGTTGGCCTGTGAGCCACCGCCGCCCGCAAAATCACTGGCCCCCTCAACATCGAAACCGTACTCCGCCAGTGTATCCAGCACGTCGGGAAGTTGGGCCAAGTTGAGGCTGGCACTGCCCGAACGGTTGGCATTGGACTGAGAGTTCTTACTAGCACTGACTTCTTCATCCAGCACAATGGTCAGAATGTCTCCTATCGTGCGCGGCCGACGATCTTCAAAAAGAGGCTGATAGCCGCGACGCGCCTGATAAATAGAGCCATTAGGAACAGGTGGCGGACGGTCGATGATAGTGATTTGCTCTTGTTCGCCGACGACAGAGGCACGCGGGATTTGCGCGCACCCTGCCGTCAATAACACCAGCAGTGCTAAGCTCACCATCACGATGCGGCGTAACTTAAAGTTTGATTTCAGCATAGCGCGACCTGTTAAGAAGCCCTGACGAACTTTGACATTAGAGCTGGCTTAGACGCGCTAGCATTTCATCGCTGGTAGAGATAGCACGACTATTGATCTCATAGGCACGCTGCGTTTGGATCATATTGACCATCTCTTCGACGACGTTCACGTTCGATGTCTCCACATATCCCTGGAACAGTCGTCCGGCACCGTTGTTGCCTGGGATGTCTTGATTAGGTGCGCCTGATGCGCCTGTTTCAAGGTAGAGGTTGCCACCAATACTTTCGAGGCCAGCGGGATTAATAAAGGTGCTGAGTGAGATTTGCCCCACTTCTGTATCCGTTGCAATCCCTGGCTGGCGAACGCTGACGATTCCGTCTTCACCAATAGTGACAGAAAGTGCATTCACAGGAAGGAAAATGGCTGGCTCAATTGGGTAACCGTTTGCTGTCACCATCTGACCATTTTCATTGAGTTGAAAGCTACCATCTCGTGTATAACCCGCCGTACCGTCAGGCAGTAACACCTCAAAGAAACCGTTCCCTTCAATGGCCAAGTCACGAGAATTTTGTGTTTCTTCTAGGCTTCCCTGGGTATGTAAACGCTCAGTAGCAACCGCACGCACACCCGTACCTACTTGCATCCCAGACGGTAGCCGGTCCTGAATATTATTCTGGGCCCCAGGCTGGCGCATATTTTGGTAGAGCAGGTCTTCGAATACCGGGCGCGAACGTTTAAAGCCATTGGTGCCGACGTTCGCCAAGTTGTTCGAAATAACATCTAGTTTGGTTTGCTGAGACTCCAGCCCGGTCTTGGCAGTCCACAAAGACTTAATCATACATATATTCCTTTGGCTGAGTGGCTGCGATTAGCCCTGAATAGATAAAATACTGTTAGCTCGCTGAGCATTTTCATCCGCCGTACTTAGCATCTTCATCTGCATATCGTAGCGGCGCGCCACGTCAATCATGGAGACCATGGCATCCACGGCGCTGACGTTACTGCCCTCTAGAGCGCCGCTTACCAGACGCGCCTCTTCATCAGCCTGAAGTACGCCTGGCGCACCATCATCGCCAGGAGGCGCCCTGAACAAACCATCCTCACCACGCTCCAGGGCCTGTTCATCCGGTGTAACGAGCTTGATGCGGCCAACGTCCACCATTGCCTCAGGGCCCTCTCCTTGAGGAATGGCACTAATCGTCCCATCTGCCCCAAATGAGATTTGCGCGCCCTGTGGAACAGCAATCGGCCCAGCGTCTCCCATTACAGGGCGGCCTACACTCAACAGAACACCGTCACTATCAAGCTGCAGATCACCGCGACGGGTATAGGTCTCTGTACCATCTTCTGCTAACACCGCCATCCAGGCGTTTCCTTGCATGGCCACATCTAACATACGTCCAGTGCGCTCGATGGGGCCTTGTGAGAAATCAGTACCCGGCGTGGTTGTCACCGCCGCCACCCTTGTTGGCAGGGTGCCCGCGCCTTCAATGGGTACCGAGCGCGCAGCCTGCAACTGAGCACGAAAACCAGCGGTGGACACATTCGATAGGTTATTACTCACTACCGACTGCTGTTCCATCGTGTGTTTAGCGCCACTCATGGCGGTGTATAGCATGCGATCCACAGCATCAACTCCTTAATCAATCATTAAAGATTAATAATGGTCTGCAGGAGCTCGTCCTGAGTGCTGATCGACGTCGAGTTCGCTTGGTAGGCACGCTGCGCTACGATGGTATCGACTAGCTGCTTGGCGAGATCAACGTTGGAGTTTTCCAACACGCCTGACTCAATGGTGCCAAAGACACCGGTGCCCGCCGTACCGATAATGCCAATACCTGAAGCATTAGTTTCACGCCAGGCGTTATCACCAATGGCCTGCAAACCTTCTTTGTTAGCAAAATTCGCCAACACGATTTGCCCGGCGTCGCGGCGCTCCTCGTTGGTATAGATACGAATCACACGCCCCTCACGCGTCACCTCTAGACCGGCCAAACTGCCAGACGTATAGCCATCTTGTGTCAGCGTATTTTGAACGGAATTATTGTTAAACTGTGTTGTCCCCGTAAGCGTGAAGTCATAGCTCAACGCTTCCGCGCCATCCCCAACTAGAAATTCCAGTTCAGCAAAGGCCTTGGTAGCCCCGGGATTATCTATCGCTGTCGCATCGAAAGCATCAGCACGATCACTTCCGTTTGTAGAAGCACTATCTTCGTTAATCGCTGGAGGTATTCCCGGTGACCCAAAGGTCAGAACATACCCTGCATCAGCAACACCAACGACGGTATCTTCGTCCCGGGCACCACTCGCCGCTGTGTCTAAATCACCATAGGTGGCCAATTGACCATTACCATTGAATTTTAACCAAAAGGCGTTATCCATATTGGTCGATGCTGCACCAGAGCCGCCTGTGAACGATAGCTTACCGTCCACGGCCTGAAACGCTTTCCAAGTATTGTCGGCTACCTTCTCATAATAAACCGTTATATTGCGCTCATTACCTAGAGAGTCATAAGCCGTGAAACTGTTGGAGTAATGGTAAGATACATCTATTTCAAGAGGATCGCCTGCAGGATCGTAAGCTCCATCGCCATCTACGGTGAGCAGATTTCCAGTCGAGTCAACGGCCTGAAGTGAAGACTGCTGTAGATTCTGCCCAGGTACGATACTGGCATCTAGATTATAGGTAGCCGCTGCGTTAGCCGTTGCTTTAGCTGGAATATCAGCAGAAGAAATATTGATGGGTGTCGGTGCCCCCCCAGCAATAACAGGCGAAAAAGGATCGTTTGGTTCTGACAGCCCATAGCCCGTCAGTCGTTGCCCGGCCGCATTTACTAAAAAGCCTTGATTATCTTGGCTAAACTGGCCATTGCGCGTATACGCAGCTTCACCACTATTAAGCTGAACACGGTAAAAACCTTCACCCGCTACAGCAAGGTCCAGCGTACGTCCAGTTGCCTCTAAATCGCCAGCCGTAAAGTCTTGACGCACGTTTGCAATCTTGACACCTAAGCCCACTTGGCTATTAGCACCTGCAAACACGTCTGCAAAGATAGCGCCCGAGCTCTTGAAGCCGACGGTTTGCGAGTTCGCAATATTGTTGCCGAGAATCTTCAGGTTTTCTGATTGGGCGTTCAGGCCACTTAATGCTTGAGAAAAGCTCATTTTTTTCTCCTAGAGATGGGAAATTCTATACATCAAAGAATTTGTTTTACGTCATTCAGACTGATTTGCCCATAAATGGCCCCAAGGTCCAACCGAACACCGCCATTGCCATCGTTGGGTGTCACGCTATTAACAATGGCGTAGTTAAGGGCAGTAGACTCAATCACTTCGCCTTCGGCATCCGTTGCTTCTAGCTGAACTGTATAGCGATTACTGGCGACAACGTCACCCTGATCATTTTTTCCATCCCACTGGAAAGACTGCACGCCCTCTTCAACAGACCCCAAGTCGTAGCGACGGATTACCTGGCCGCCTTGACCCAAAATCGTTGCCTGCACATTTGCTGCTGGTTGCGCTAGCTCAATGCCAAAGGGCGTAGAGTAAGGCTGGCCTTCACCATCCTGCTCCAACATGATCTGACGACCAGGCACCATGACGCCTTGGCCAATTAGCCCACTCGCCTGCAGCGCCTGGTTGGCATTCATTTGGCTGGTAATACTTTCCAACGTAGAGTTGAGCTGCTCAATGCCACTGACGGTGTTGATTTGAGCAATCTGCGACGTCATCTCCGCGTTTTCCATCGGCTTCAGAGGGTCTTGATTCTGAAGCTGGGTGATAAGCAGCGTCATAAAACTATTACGTAGCTCTTCTGACTGGCTCTGCTGTAGTTGAACGCCACCACCATTAATATTGGATAACGTTGCTGGGTTAATTGTGCTCATCGTTAGCCCTCACCGAGCGATAGCGTTTGAACCATCATCTGTTTGGTTGTGTTGAAAACCTCGACGTTGGCCTGATAGGAGCGCGATGCCGAAATCATATTGACCATCTCATGGACCGGCTCAACATTCGGCTTAGCAACGTAGCCATCTTCATCAGCCGCTGGGTGGTTCGGCATATACTCCATGCGCAGCGGTGAATCGTTTTCCACAACCTCAGTAACCCGGACGCCGCCGACACCGTAGCGGTTAGACTGTGCCTGGGTTTCAAACATCACCTGCTTTGCGCGGTAGGTTTCACCATCGGGCCCTGCCACGCTATCGGCATTGGCCATGTTGCTTGCCGTTACATTCATACGCTGCGCTTGGGCGCTCATCGCAGAACCGGCAATATCAAACGCTGAAAACATCGACATCGCTTATTTCTCTCCTATTACTAGGTTATTCAGGTTGCATCGCATTTTTCAGGCCCTGAATACGACGGTTCATAATGGTGAGCGCCGCCTGGTAGCGCACAGCGTTATCCGCGAACTGGGTTCGCTCACGGTCCATGTCAACGGTGTTACCATCCAGGCTCGGCTGATCAGGAACACGATAGAGCAGCTCGGTGTTTCCAGCACCACGCCATGCGGGGCCTTCTCCTGCCAAGTGCTGTTCGGAGGTACGCGCTAACGCTAAGCCGCCATTTGGCTGCTGTTGAGACTGTCCGCCTTCAACGGCTTTTTTCAGCTCACTAGCAAAGTCAATGTCGCGCGCCTTATAGTTGGGCGTATCCGCATTGGCAATGTTAGCGGCTAGCACTTGGTGACGTGCTTGGCGCAGGCCCAGCGCCTGCTGGTGGAAGTTAAAGGCAGATTCAAGCTGATCAATCATGCCGACCCTCGCTCGCCGTGAGGCCAAAATAAATCGGAAATTGTTGATGATGAATAATATGCCCCTCTCTTTCACCTTAAAGCATGGAACAGCTACCGTTTACACCAGCATTTCCCATGATGCGTAGGATACTTTTGCATTACACTCCCATGCTGATGTTTACCATCTGATTTTCTATACTGGGCGACTTTACCCATGCGCTATTTGCTGCACATTGTTGCACGCTACTCAGCAGTTAAGACATTGTTGTTACTGCTATGTGTTGGCTTATCCCAACCCTCCTGGGCAGAAACAAGCGATCAGTCACTTGTTGAAAGCGTCCAACAATTTCTCTATCAAGAAGCACAGGCCCTGGGACAAGAGGCAGTCATCAATATCGCACCGCCATCCCCCCATTTACCCACCTGCATACAGCCAACGCCCTTTCTGACTAACCCTAACCAAGCTCCTATTGGGCGTGTTTCTGTAGGCGTTAGGTGTGGAGCTGATGGGCGTCAAGTACGCTACCTTCAGGCAGAAGTGGGTGTCATTGGCAGCTACGTTGTGGCAAGCCAAGATATTGATAGAGGCACGTTGGTTACCGCAGCTATGCTCGACCAGCGAGAAGGCAACCTTAGCGATTTATCTAGCCAAACGCTGACCGACCAGGCCGATATTGTCGGCAAAGTAGCTCAGCGGCCTATCCGTAGTGGCAGCACGTTTCAGGCGCATTTCCTGCAAGCACCTAGCCTCGTGGAACGCGGGCAGCGCGTAACAGTCATAGCAGAAGGAGCAGGCTTTCGTGTCTCTCGAGAGGGGGAGGCACTGGCTGATGGGGCACAAGGAGAAACCATTCGTGTGCGTTTTGGTTCTCGTGAAATAATGACGGCGCGGGTGATCGGCCAAGGCACATTAATGGTGGATTTTTAGCCTAAGACCTAAAGTGTTTAGCATCTAGGCCGATAGATAGTCATACAGCGCGCGGCGCCCCAACGTTGACGATGAGGCCAACAACGTGAAAATTGATAACCTTAATCCGCTGCTTCGCAATACTCCAGCGCAGCAGCGTGATGACGCACAGAAGGTAAGTGAAGCAAAGCAGCCTGAAACGGGTAATACTACCCGTGAAGCGACTCAGCTCAGCCAATCTAGCATCGATAGCAGCCAGGATATCGACATGGCTAAGGTACAGGAAATTCGTGATGCTATTCGTGAGGGACGGCTCGAAGTGCGTGCCGACCGTATTGCGGATGGTCTAATTGCCAACTTGAAAGATCAGTAAATCTACCTATGAGCCTTTCACGCCTACTCTCCAGTCAGTTGCAACGCCTCGAGGATTTGATTGCTTTACTCTCCAGCGAACAAGAGCAGTTGACTAAAGGCAGTATTGACGGCGATATATTGACTGATATCGCGGGTAAGAAACAGGCGCTTCTAGAAGAACTAGAACGCATGGAGGTATTACGTCGCGGGGTACAGGCAAAACTTGGCTATCCAGAAGGCGGTCCTGGCGCGAAGCTGGCGGCCACAGATGCTGACTGCCTAGCAACCTGGGAAAGCTTGCTAGAAAAAAGTGAGCGAGTTTCACGAATGAATGCATTAACCGGGCAAATGCTCTCATTGCGTATGAAGCATAACCAGGAAATGCTGGACTACATTCGCCAAATTGCAGAAAAAACGCTCTACAAGCCCAACGGGCGCAATAGTGCTCAGCCGGGCCGCATTAATGCCTCTGCTTAACAAGCAATTATAGACAAATACTATACAAAGCGCTTCAATGGGAACAACATCGTTCACCATCGGAGTTTGTTATGCTGCCTCATCTTCCAGAAGGTTTCACCGCCGTTGTGGCAGGTGCAAATGGCGGTATAGGAAGCGCCATACTGCAAAGCCTGCTTTCATCTCCGCAAAGCAGTTGGATGAAGTATCATTTGCCCAGGTGATGCATATTAATGCGGCAACCCCAGCCCTGCTACTCGCTGCTCTAAAGCCTTCTCTACAAGGCAAGCACGCTACCATTATTGCCAGCCTTTCTGCTCGTGTCGGATCTATCACTGACAATGGGTATGGTGGCTGGTGCTGGTATAGCTATCGTGCTAGTAAAGCCGCGCATAATATGCTGTTGAGAACCGCCGCTATTTGAGCTTAAGAGGCTTAATAAACAGTCGATTGTTCTCTGCCTCCATCCCGGCACTACGGACACTCCTCTCTCAAAGCCTTTTCAAGCCCGTGTACCTATTGACTGGTAAAAGCAGAGCAAAAAAGCCCCGTGCACGCTGTTGTGCACGGGGCTTGGGTCATGGCGCGCTTATCGAGCGCGCAACAAAAAACCCAGCCAAACGGCTGGGTTTTTTGCGGTATAAGTGCCTGACGATGACCTACTCTCGCATGGGGAGACCCCACACTACCATCGGCGCTAAGCGGTTTCACTGCTGAGTTCGGCATGGGATCAGGTGGTTCACGCTCGCTATGGTCGTCAGGCGTAACGGGTAATGCATATCATGCTGATGTGTTCGTGACGTGTTGTGTGATCGTCTCTTTCCGTCAGCGCCTTGGCTGGCGGATGCGTATCCGGTGTTTTGAGTGCGTTCACACTCGTTCGTTATCATCGCGACCAGACCCCTTGGGTGTTATAGGGTCAAGCCTCACGGGCCATTAGTACACGTTAGCTCAACGCCTTGCAGCGCTTCCACACCGTGCCTATCCACCAGCTGGTCTCGCTGGGCCCTTTAGGAGACTCTAGGTCTCAGGGATGTCTCATCTTGAAGGGGGCTTCCCGCTTAGATGCTTTCAGCGGTTATCCCGTCCGACCATAGCTACCCGGCAATGCCACTGGCGTGACAACCGGAACACCAGAGGGTCGTCCAC